>JAGRJO010000009.1 GCA_020442725.1 Lysobacterales bacterium | reverse complement strand
GAAGACTCAGAAGAAGACTCAGAAGAAGACTCAGAAGAAGACTCAGAAGAAGACTCAGAAGAAGACTCAGAAGAAGACTCAGAAGAAGACTCAGAAGAAGACTCAGAAGAAGACTCAGAAGAAGACTCAGAAGAAGACTCAGAAGAAGACTCAGAAGAAGACTCAGAAGAAGACTCAGAAGAAGACTCAGAAGAAGACTCAGAAGAAGACTCAGAAGAAGATTCAGAAGAAGATTCAGAAGAAGATTCAGAAGAAGATTCAGAAGAAGTGCCTGAGTTAAGAGAGTTTACATTAAAAGACATCAGGGTTCAGGAAGACTTGATGGAGCAGGACGAACTTGAAAACGAGGAAGATGAAGTAGAAGTTTTAGAGTTTGAGGACACCGCAGAAGTCGATGAGGAAATTGATTTAAGCTCAGTCGATTTTGATGATGAAATTAAGACTGTTGAAGAGCCAAAATACAGAGAAGTCATTTCATCCAGCTACGAAAGTAAAGAAGAGTCATCTGATGATGTGGATGAGTTCGATGAAGAGTTACTTGAAATCTTCAAGGAAGAAGCTGACGACATATTAGATAGGACTGAGCATGTACTTACTGAACTCGAAGAAAATCCGGATGATATAACCTCGATTTTAGCCTTGCAACGTGATTTGCACACGCTAAAAGGTGGTGCAAGAATGGCGGGATTGGAAAATATTGGTGAGTTGAGCCATGTTCTTGAATCCTTGCTGGAGAAAGTCAGTGAAGAAGGACGGAGTATTGATAGCAGAGCATTAACGACCGTTCAAGAGTCTTTCGACCTGCTAAATAAAATGAAAGGTGAGAAAGATTATGGACAAAGTTCTGATATTTCTCATATCGTTGAAAAAGTTAAATCACTGATTGGTGGTAAAGAAGCTGCAATTCCTGAGGAGTCGAAATTCGACCAGTCTCACTTTGCAGATTTGGATATTGATCCGACAATCTCAAAATCTGTTGATTCAGAAGGCGATACAGACAGAGAAGAAACATCAACTAAGAAAAAATCCAATGTACTGTCGGGTAACCAAATTAAAGTAAATTCTGAGCTCCTTGATAACTTGGTGAATTATGCCGGTGAGGTGAGTATCTATCGTTCTCGTCTTGAGCAAGAGATTGGTTCTTTCCGTGTCAACTTATCAGAGTTGGGTAACACAGTTGCCAGGATTCGTGAGCAATTAAGAAAACTGGATGCTGAGACCGAAGCGCAAATTATTTCGACCTTCCATTCGGAATCGGATGAAGAAGATTTCGATCCATTGGAAATGGACAGATTCTCACAATTACAACAATTGTCAAGATCGCTAGTGGAGTCGGTATCGGATTTATCAAGTATTCACAGTTATCTTGATGATGTTGCCAGAACTTCTGACTCTTTATTAACACAACAATCTCGGGTAAATACGGAGCTGCAAGAAGGTTTGATGGAAACTCGATTGGTTTCCTTTAACTCCATTGTTCCACGCTTGAGACGTTTGGTAAGAACAACCGCAAACGAATTGAACAAGCAAGTTAAGCTAGATGTTCGCGGTGCCGATGATGAAATGGACAAAACGGTTCTGGAAGGTGTGATTGCACCTTTGGAACATATGCTGAGAAACTCTTTAGCTCATGGCATTGAGAAAGACCGTGAAGCTGTTGATAAACCAAAACAAGGTTCTGTCAATATTGACGTGCGTCGTGAAGCGACCGAGGTGGTTATCAGTGTTGCGGATGATGGTGCAGGAATTAATCGTAAGAGAGTAAAAGAAATTGCGATTGAAAGAGGTATCTTGAAAAAAGATGCTCTGATTTCTGATGCAAATATTGATCGATTAATTCTGAATAGTGGATTTTCAACAGTCGATGAGGTTTCCAAACTCGCAGGACGTGGAGTTGGTATGGACGTTGTCAGTAATCAGATAAACTTGCTTGGTGGAAGTTTAGATATTCACTCTGAACCGGGTAAAGGAACCCGATTCAATATCCGATTGCCTTACACTCTGGCACTTTCTGCTGCATTGTTGGTAGAAATTGCTGAAACAGTTTATGCAATTCCTGTCTCCGGTTTGGAAGGAATCATTCGGATGTCGTACGCCGATTATCAAGAAAAAGTGAAGAATCAGGATTTTACTTATGAATATGCTAATGAAGAGTACCAGATTCATGAGTTGAATAAGTTATTGGATGTTGATTCTGAGGTTGTGATTGAAAACAATCAGATTCCATTGGTGATGATACGTTCCGGTGAAAATGGAGTGGCACTTCGTGTTGATAGAATTTTAGGTTCTCGCGAAATCGTTGTGAAATCTGTGGGTTCGCAAATTTCCAGTGTTCCCGGGATTTATGGCGCCACAGTGCTTGGAGATGGTAATGTTGTTCTGATTTTGGATATTATCCCTCTGGCAAGAGCCTACATGAGAAAACTGGAATCTCTTGATGATACGGTTCAAGTTGCGATTCAGGAAGAAATTGAGAAAGATCCATTAGTAATGATTGTGGACGACTCGATTACCATGAGAAAAGTTGGAGAAAGGATACTTCGAAGAAATGAGTACGATGTTGTAACCGCTAAAGATGGTTTGGATGCTTTGGATAAACTGAAAGAAGCCGTTCCTGATGTGATGTTACTAGATATCGAGATGCCAAGAATGGACGGTTACGAGTTGGCAATTGAGATGAAAAAAGAGCAAAAATATGCCAATGTTCCGATTATTATGATTACTTCCAGAACGGGTGAGAAGCATAGACAGAGAGCAATGGACTTGGGTGTGGATCGTTATTTAGGTAAGCCGTATCAAGAAGCAGAGTTGTTGGAAAACATCAAAGAACTTATTAAAGGTAGAGAATAATCATGTCTAATGAAATCCGCGGAATTATGATTCCTGTAACTACAGAAAAAAGAGTTTTACTGCCGAATGCGATTATTGCAGAGGTAGTAACTTATACGGATTTGCAATCAATTGATAATGCTCCGGATTGGTTGTCAGGAAAAATTGACTGGCGTGGGTATGATGTTCCGGTTCTGTGTTACAACTCATTGTCAACTGGTGGTAGTACTGCAAAACGTAGTAAAACAGGACGGGTTGTCGTTGTTAAAGCTCTTGGAGACAATGAAAAAATTCCATATTTTGCTTTGCTTGTGGAAGGTGTTCCAAGACTGCAACTGATTACTCAAGGTGACTTACAGGTTCATGAAGTCGATTCGGACATTAGCAATGCCATCGCTTCAATGGTAACTGTTCAGGATGAAATGTCAGAAATCCCGAACATTAAATTCATCGAATATGTTTTGGCTGAGTCAATCTAAAATAAAAACCGGTTAGAGAATTATTCACCAATATCAATCTGCTTGTTTTGTGCAAGTGCCAGTTCTCTCAACTTAATGATTTCGTCAATTTTAAGTTGATACTCATTATCAAGCAAAGCTCCCTCAGGAGGAGATTGCCACTGGCTTTTATCAATTGAGTTGTAATAACTCCAATAGTCAACAGACCATTCGCTTCGTTTAGAACTATTTTCAATAAAATCAAAGCCTTTAATAATATTTAAAAAATCCGAAAATTCCTGCGATTCAACAGCTAATTGTGAAACGATTGACATCAATGTTTGATGAGAAAAACGTCGGATTGCCGGATAACTGTCTTCCATTGCAAACAACAGATGCGGAATCAAAAAATACTTCTTATTCACCTGTAAAATTTCAGATTGATAACTCATGTTCTTTGCTGCAATTCCTCGTTCAGCCGGATCGCCGGAATGAAGTTTATAAATTGTCTGAATAATGTTGTTGTGTGAGAAATCTGTAACCTCACTATTTTGCCATAACTCTTGTTGTTTATCTGTAATCCAAGTATCCGTTTTATCAACGTGACAAGCAGCACAAGCGTTGGGTTTATCTAAGGCGAACTCGTTTGAAGGATTTGGAGATTCAATTTTATGACTCCGGTGAAAGTCCATTAAACCATAAACAATTTTCGGCATGTGACAGTTGTAGCATAAACTACCATCAGAATTTTCTTTATGTTTGGTATGTACAGAAATATTCTGAGCGTAATTTTGATGACATTGCAGACATGGTTTGTTCGTAAGGTTTTCATCTTTTATCATTCCCTCAGGGTTACCCTCATGCATGGAATGACAATCGTTACATGTTAAATCGGCTTTTGTGTGACATTTGGATTGCAATAAACCTTGATACTCATAGGCTGATAAACGAGGAGTACCATCTTTCCAGAAGCGTAAACTGAAAATATCACTTTGAACATTGTTAATTTTTGAACTTTGCCAAACAGGATTGACATGATCTTGTAAATTATCGCCCGGACGATAAGTTGGCCCGGTTTCCATCCATGTTTTTGCCATGTCGAAAGTCTTGGGTGTTCTTTGGCCATGACATTGTCCGCAAATATCCATGGATTTCTGAGCAGAAACTTTGTCGGGATGGACAATGCTTAAATCACTATCATCACTAAAGTGGAGATAATATTTTCGTATTGGATTTTGGCTTAACCTGACGTGTTCTTCACCATTTGCGTGACAGGATTCACAACCAATTCCTAAATCACTGACATGAGATTGAAATCTTGAATTGACTTTAAGATTTAGCGCTTGCCCTTGTTTACTGTTTTGTAAAATTTCATCATAGTTCAACATGTTAGGTTGAATGCCGGTGTTATGGCAAAAGATACAATTTTGATTCCATAAAGCTGTATGATTATCAAAACGTTGGTGGTCACTACCAAGAAATGCTCCATTCAAATGAACCCAACGCTGATCGCCAATATGCCATAAAAGTTCTAAACGGTAATAATTTCCTTCAGTATTATCAGTTTGAGCCAAATATTGTTGATAGCGTCTTGAGCCAACAGTTCTTTTGATTTCAAGAGTGTTCAAGAGTTGGTTGGTTTGCGGGTCATAATAGGAAAAGTAGTATTTGCCATTTTTCTTAAAAGGTTGAACCGTAATTCCCCAGTAAGTGTATTTTTTGCCATCAAAATGACCTACGACAGATTCATGATTGGCTTCCTGAGTCATCGTGCTGTGATAGGTTTTTCTCCAGGAATCGAACTTGTTCTCATGGCAATCCTTGCAAGATTGTGCGCCTGTGTATTGTGTCGCGTGAAAGTCAGCTTGAATAGCAACTGATTTTTTTGCATAAAAATAGGAAAAAGCAAAGCCGATGACAATTAGAAAAAGGATAAGATATGGTAGAATCTTTTTACTCATGAATCTGATTATAAAATATAATTCGAATTAGATTAAATAATAATTGTCAGAGCTTAATACTTTTAAGGAATAACATCATTTAATGAACTTACCATTGTTTATCGGCTTGAGGTACACTCGGGCGAAGAGGAAGAATCACTTCATTTCATTTATATCGCTCATCTCAATGGCAGGCATAGCCATTGGTGTCATGACAGTGATTGTTGTAATTTCTGTTATGAACGGCTTTGATAAGGAACTCAAGGAAAGAATGCTTGGCTCTGTGGCACATGCGACGATTTCTGCATACGGACATGATTATATTCAAGACTGGGAAAGTGCGATTCAAATCGCAGAAGAAAATCTCGGAGTTGTCAGTGCTGCACCTTACGTTGCCTCAGAGGCAATGGTTCAGGGATATCGAACTACCGGAGCATTGGTGCAAGGCGTTTCTCCTGAATATGAAAAAAATGTCACTCAGTTAGCCGAAAAGATGAAATATGGTTCAATGGACGATTTGGTTGCCGGTGAATACAATATCATCTTAGGCGTGGATTTAGCAGCACAATTGGGCACAGGTCCTGGAGAAAAAGTAGTTGTTTACATTCCTCAGTTTAAAACCACGGCAGTTGGTGTTTTGCCCCGATTGAAAAGATTTACCGTTGTCGGAATTTTTGAAATGGGTGCTTATGAATATGATGCAAAATTGGCTTTAATTCATTTGAATGATGCTCAAAATCTGGAAAAAACAGATGGAGGTATTGAAGGAATCCGCATTAAAACAACTGATTTGATGAAAGCACCAAAAATAGCCTATGAGATTGAAGAAAAACTCGGTGGTTTTTTGCGAGTCAGAGACTGGACTCAGGAAAATGCGAATTTCTATAAAGCCACTCAGCAGGAAAGGGTTGTGATGTTTATTATTCTTTCGATGATAATTGCTGTAGCGGCGTTCAATATTTTATCTACGATGGTGATGCTGGTGACAGAAAAAAACAGCGACATTGCTATTTTACGAACATTGGGAATGTCAGGTTCGCAGGTAACCCGAATATTTATTATTGCGGGCGTGGTGATAGGAGCTATTGGTACGATTATAGGAACTGCACTTGGGCTTTTGATTTCATTCAATGTCAGCTCGATAATTTCATGGCTGGAAGGCTTTTTTGAAGTGGATTTTATGTCTTCGGATGTGTATTACATCAGTGATATAACCGCAGATGTTCAGAGTTCTGATGTCATATCTATTGTTGTGATTGCTTTTACATTAACAATTTTAGCGACGATTTATCCGGCATGGAGAGCCAGTCGAATTCAACCTGCAGAGGCATTGAGATATGAATAACTCAGGAATTATTTTACAATGTCATAATGTTCATCAAATTTTTAAAGACGGTGATACTGAAATTCCGGTTCTTAATGGCATCGATTTTCAAATTGAACATGGCGAAAGCGTAGCGATTATGGGTGCCTCCGGAGCCGGTAAAAGCACGTTACTCCAATTGCTCGGTGGACTGGATAATCCAACTTCGGGTAGTGTGATTCTCAAAGGGAATGATTTTTCAAAACAAAACAGCAAGAAACGAGGTTTGTTGCGTAATCAATATTTAGGGTTTGTTTATCAGTTTCATCATTTACTTCCTGAGTTTTCCGCTTTGGAAAATGTAATGATGCCTTTACTTATTGCTAAAGAAAGTAAAAAGTCTGCAAGTATTAAAGCAGAACAATTGCTCAGCAAAGTCGGTTTGCAGGACAGGTTAACTCATCGTCCGGCGCAACTCTCAGGAGGAGAACGACAAAGAGCAGCCATTGCTCGGGCTTTAGTCACCAATCCGGCTTGTCTGTTAGCAGATGAACCAACGGGCAATCTTGATGAAACCACTGCTTCGGAAGTTATGGAATTGATGCTGGAACTAAACAAACAGCAGAATAATGGTATGATTATTGTCACTCACGATAAACATTTGGCATCAAAGATGAACAAAATCTATGAACTCAGCGGAGGTCATTTGGTTCGACAATAGTTGAATTGAGGCAAAGGAATTGTCATGATAATTTTCTCCGGCAGTTTTTTGTTAGCAATGAGTCAGTTGCTCTGGATAGAGCATGCCAATTACAATGTATTGATATTCTGTCTCATTGGTTTGTGTGCTGTTTTTCTTCTCCGGAAAAAACTTTCACAACCGATAAAATTTCTTCTTTCTGGATTAATTCTTGGAAGTATCCTTGCAAACTATTCTGCAATCATTGCAAAAAAACACCAATATCAAGACACATCCCTTGATACGATTGAAGTTGTTGGAACGATTGTCGATTTGCCTGTTGAAACCAATATGGGACGTTTGGGAATCCGGCAGAAGTTTGCCTTTGCTGTCGAAAGTTCAAAGCCCGAGTTCCCATTACGAAAAATTCTGGTGAGCTGGTATAACAATGAAACAATATTGAAAGCCGGGCAAAGCTGGGTTCTTGAAGTCAAACCCAAACCCATACACGGTTTTAAAAATCCCGGATCATTTGATTATGCAAAATGGTTGTTTCGACAAGGCTATGATGCAACAGCGACTGTCAAAGAAGGAGAGTTGCTTGAAGAAAAATCACTCCGATTTATAAATCATATCAATCGTGCTAGATCCAATATTGCTGATTTGATTTCAGAAAACATCAGTAACCTCAGAGTTGAGGGTTTAGTCAGAGCTTTAACCATCGGTGACCGCAGTCTGATCGATTTTGAAGATTCACAAATGTTTCAACAAACGGGAACAGCTCATATCATTGCTATATCCGGTCTGCATATCGGTTTGGTTGCATTGTTAGGAACTTTCATCGGCAGATTGTTTTTTGCGATATTTCCAAGCGAACGCATCAATCGTTTTAAATTTGAAGCGGTATTTGCCATTTTGTTGGCTTTGATTTATACCATGCTTGCGGGAGTTTCCATTCCTACGCTCAGAGCGTTGATTATGGTTTGTGTGTTCTCAATCTCACCCATCATTAAACGAAATATATCACGATGGAACACTTTGTCAATTGCGTTGATACTAGTTTTGTTGTTTGATCCATTCAGTGTTCTGGATGTTGGGTTCTGGTTTTCTTTTACCGCTGTTGCTATCTTGATTTATGTTTTTACCGGCCGGATGCCCCATCGCTCGAAACTGATGAGTTTTACCAAAGCACAATTACTGATTCTAATTGGATTAATACCTTTGATGTTGATTATTTTTAATCAAATCAATCTATTAACACCGATTATCAATTTAATTATTTTGCCTTTAGTTTCTTTGCTATTAATTCCAACAATCATGTTTTCATTGCTGATTACTCCAGTTTCTTCGGAACTTGGAGAATTTGCATTTTCGCTAACAGAATTTATTTCTGAAATTTTCTTAGGCATCTTAGAGATTTTTAAAGATTTTGATTATCTGGTGGTCTCAGCAACAAACAATGGCTTCTTTGTCATAATAGGTGCATTAGTCTTTTCAATATTGCTCATTTCTTCTTCAGTCCTTCGCTGGCGTTGGTTTGGCTTATTTTTGCTATTACCAGTTTTTATCAAACCTGAAAATAGTATTGAAGATAATGAGTTCACCGTTAATGTTTTGGATGTTGGGCAAGGATTGTCGATTGTTGTTCGAACTAAAGATAAAGTTTTGCTTTATGATACCGGTGCAAAGTATGAGTCCGGCTTTTCGATGGCTAATGCAGTCGTGATTCCGTTTATGAATTTTTCCAGAGTTAATAAGATTGATAAAATCATTCTTTCTCACCTCGATAATGACCATGCCGGAGGTGTTGAGGATATTTTAAAAGTGTTTCCGAAAGCTGAAACATTGTCAGTTGATGGAAACCATAAACTGTGTCAATCAGGAGGAAACTGGAAATGGAACAATATCATTTTTACCATTCTAAGCCCGTTTGAGATCAATCCTTATTTTGGAAACAACTCGTCTTGTGTGATTCACATTCAGTCTGAATATGGCTCGGTTTTACTTACAGCAGATATTGAAGAACCTGTCGAATATCGGTTAACTCATCACCTTGAAACAGCAATTGCAAGCGATGTTTTAATTGTCCCGCATCATGGAAGCCGCACCTCTTCTGGTTTGGAGTTCATTCAAGCAGTCAATCCGAAATTTGCAATTAACTCCTCCGGTTTCATGAATCAGTTTAATCACCCTCATCCTCAAATTAAGCAAATTTACCTTGAAAAAAGTATCGAATTTTACGACACACAAGAAAAAGGAATGATTGAGATTAAATTTTTAAGTGAAGGAACTTCAATCGAGTCTTATAGAGACAAAAAAAGAAATATTTGGGATTTGTGATTACTCCTTTGAAAGAAAGTTGATTTTTTCAGTTACCTCTTTTATTGCTTCCTCATCGCGAGAACTTTCTTGTAATAATTTTTGTAGTAAAGTTTGGTAAGTTTCCAATTCCTTGCTTTTTTGATTAAGTTTGCCGTAGATTTTAGCAAGGTTGAACCATGCTTGAGTGACATGATTTTTTGTCGGACGCTTTAATTTGTCAAAGATTGAAATGGCTTTCTCAGTAGCTTCCATTGCTTTGTTATATTTCATTTGGTTCAGATAGTTTTCTCCTAATGAAACATATTGACTGGCAATGAGACGGTTATCCTCAGTTTTGAGTTTATCTTGAAGTATTTGAATGGCTTCCAAAAACAAACTTTCTGCCTCAGTGTAATTAGCCGATTCCGCACTTAATATAAGAGCTTTATTCCCCAAGACGGTCGCATAATCTACATTTTTGGTATCTGTTGAAAGATAAATATCAATCGCTTTTTGGTTGTATTTTTGTGCGTTTTCATAATCTTTGAAAAGTCGGTAGGCTCTGGAAACCTGATCGTAACTAATTGCAGTATAAGGATGCTCAAGACCGAGGATTTTCTCTCTATATCTGGCAATTTGTAATCCTGTATCAATGGCTTTTTGATACTCTCCTAAATCTTTATAAATTGTAGCGAGATTGGCATGCAACACGGTTTTATACTCCATATCTTCATCATTGTTTTCATCAAGATATGTGAGTGCTTTCTCCAAATCATTTTGTGCTGATTCATTATCACCGGCATTGGCTTTGATTAACCCAATATAGTTGTATGCAGTGACAAGTTCGATTCGGTATTTTGCTTCATTTTGCAGATATATCTTTAAGAGGTTCTCGAACATTTCAATCGCTTTTTGATGTTCGCCTTGTTCTTCAAATGCTGCGGCCTGATTGAATTTCAGAGACAGATAAAAAGGCTTTTCTGTCAGATTATTTTTTTCTGTTAATTCAATCGCCTTAGATGTTAATTCTTCCATTCTTTTGTAATTTTCAGCGAAAAACTCAACCTCGGCCAACGCGCCTAATGTGTCAATATATTGCTCGGTGTTGGAATATTTTTTATCTTCAAAAATATTTAAGTTTTGCTCAAGTTGGTTACGAGCTTCATCATATTTGCCCTGTTTGCGATAAACATTACCAATTATTGATTTCATTCGTACCAGAATTTGAGGTTTGTCTTTGAGTTCCTCATCAACTCGCTTGGCACCATCTTCAAGAATTTCCGATGCAGTGATTTCCTTTCCTTGTTGGTTGTATGGGTCAGATGCGGTGAAGAAACTCTCCAAAAAAGCAGTCACTTGTTCGGCTTCATCCTTGGCAGTTTCTGCTTCAAGACGAGCTTGTTCGGCAATATTACGAGCAGATTCCGCTTCCTGCTTTTGTTGCTTCAAATCATAGGTGTATTTGCTGAATGCCAGAACTGATAACAATAATAAAGCCGCAATACCAAATTGCTTGATGCGGCGTTTGGGCTTGGTGATGATTTTATCGAGTTTTTCAATGGCATCAAAAGCTGTTGGCCGGGACGCCGGTTTCCGGGCTTTCATGCGGTTGATGAGCTGAGTTAAATCAGCAGGGACATTTTGAACATCATCAGTTTCACCTTTTTGGGCTCGTTTCAACAATTGCTCACTGGATAAATTCGATGAGTGAGCCGGTTGAGATGAAAAAATATCCTGAAAGATAATTCCAAGGGAATAAATATCTGAAGCTGTACTGATTTCCTCTAGTGTCGCTTGTTCCGGTGACATGTAACCCAATGTGCCTACAATGGAACCGGCTGCGGTTTTTGAAATCGGTAAAGTCGGATGAGTGTCGGTGCTTTTCTGAATGTTTGGTTGTTTGAGAGAAGCTGAAATTCCAAAATCCAGAATCTTAATATTTCTATCATTAGCAATGATGATGTTATCAGGCTTGATGTCGCGATGAACAATATCTTCATTGTGGGCAACTAACAAACCATTCAGTAAAGATTTGGCTAATTTGAGTTTCTCAGCGTAAGAGAGTTTGTAAAGCGGATATTTATCCAGCGTGATGCCGTCAACAAATTCCAAAATCAAAAAGTCGATATCATCAATTTCGATGATATTGTAGATTTTACAGATATTCTCATGGTTGAGTTTGGAAAGGATAAGGGCTTCGCGACGAAAGCGGTCTCTGGCATTTTCATTGGGGCGATAAATCCCCCGAATGGTTTTGACAGCCACTTTTCTTTGTAGTTGTTTATCCTCTCCCAGATAAACTTCACCCATTCCACCTTTGCCAAGCAATTGAATGAGTTCGATATTACCAATAGACTGACCAACTAAATCACGTTCCAGAGAAATGGGTTGCAGGATGTTTTCAAGTTCTGGGTTACCTTCCAGAAAAATGGTTCGGGTTTGAGAGTCTGAAAGCAGTTTGATGACTTGCTCAACGATTTCAGGGTCATCTTCAACAGAATTCAGAAACTGAAAAGCATCAATCGTACCCATTGTCACGACCTTCTTGAACAAAGAATTTATTTTGTCCTTATCTTCCGAATTCATCAATACCCAAAATTATTGCTTCAAACTCTATTCTAGCAAAGTTTTTAAAAGGGTATCAATTAACTATTCGGCTTTATTTGCAAGTAATTGATAAATCATCAAGATGATTGCGAAAATGACTGCAACTGATGAAATAGCCATAACCGGTTCAATTTTGTTCTCTGGAATGATTTTTCCATAAATTAAAAACAAGCCCGAAAGCATGAGAATGCTTCCAGCATGGTGAAAAGTGAATTGAATTATTGCTATTTTCTTAGATGGATTTGGTATCCAAAGTTTGTAACAAACACCGTAAATGAACGATGTGACGAAGCCCAATAACATGATATGTGCATGTGTGACCATTTGATTATGGTTTTATGTGGCTGCCATAATCGCACCTAGTATGAGTCCGAAAAGTGCATATAAAAGTGAACTGATAATGTATTTTTTATCCATGATTTTCCTCTTGAATTTTTAAATTAAGAATTGCCATTGTTCTCAAAAGAATCGCTAAATATTAAATCCAGATTGGCATAAACCTGTATGATAACTTCGGCTGATTCATCAATTCCGCCGTTGGAAGTTCCGCCGTTGTCTTTTAACTTTACTGAAATTGTTGCAGTTCCCAGTGCATTCTCCGCTAGCTCAATACAAAGAGTTCCTGTGGGAGAGATTGTTGGTGTATTTGCAAAAATTGAAGTGTCTCCGAATGTTTGAATTTGAAACTGATAACTTTGTGAAGATTCATTAGCAGGTCCGGTTGAGATGTTCGTTGCCCAATTTTCATATTCATGAACTCCTGCAATGGAATTTGTTCCTGCAAACGAAATAGTTGTGAAACCATGATTGAAACTTGGAGCATCATTGACAGGCAAAACATTGATGAAAACATCTGCTCCAACATTGGTATTGCCATCTGAAATGATATAACGAAAATCAACAATACCGAATTCATCCGCCGGTGGAGTGTATGTAAAGTCGCCATTGCTCCATAAATCGACGTTGCCGGGATTTGGAATTGTTGAACTGTTTGTTGCTACCAATCCGGCATTAATGACAACCAAGGTATCACCTTCAGGGTCATTATCGTTATCAAGGACGTTTAAATTATCAAATAAATCAATTGAGCCATCTTCCAGAATATCAAAACTATCATTATTGGCTTGAGGAAATGAGTTGCTCTCTATCGCTTCTTTTTCATAAGCTCCGATGTCACAACCATCGGCTAAATTAGCTTCTGCTCTGTCAACTCTGCGAACTTGATTGAATATATCAAAATAACCTCTTTGATCGGTTATTATATTCGTACACTTCCCTTGGTCAATCAGCGGAGAATCATCCTGTAAGGAACGTGTTAATGTTGATCCTCCATTGGATGCTAGAGGGTTTAATTTGGGTAAAGCTACCGATGTTCCAACAAGGTCATTGTTGATATTTGGCATTCCCAGAGGGAATATGGATGAATGAGTTTGGCTGAAATTGATGAAATTATGCCCCAGAGTATTAAAATCACCCGAAATATTTGGATAGTTTGTTGTGGTTGAATAATCGACATTGGTACTAACGATGGTGTTGAAAATATTTACCGGAGTGACAGTGCTGGTATATATTCCACCTCCGCTTCCTTGATCGGTCATGATAGGGTTAGATTCGTTTCTTGTAATTGTGGAATGTTTGATATTAACGATGGAATAGTCGTCAACAAAGTTAGCACCACCAATTGAGATTGCACCTCCGACACCATAAGCGGTGTTTTCATCAAAAGTCGAACTGTCAATGGTAAGTTCAGAAACTGCAACAGACGATGAAGAAAGCATCAATATTGCACCACCTTGAGCCGGTGCCGTGGGATTGAGAGCAATATTATTAATAGCGTGGTTATCATAAAATGTCGAATTGTTTATTGTTACATTCTGAAATGCACCAATAAAGATAGCACCGCCACCGGCGACATTGCCTGAGTTTGCGGTTGAACCGATTGTGTTATTATTATCAAACTCGCAATTTTCGATGGTGACGGTGTTATTTGAAGTTCCGCCGTAAGCAATTCCCAAAGCTCCTCCGGCGTATTCTGCACTATTGTTGGTGAAATACACCCGGTCAATTGTTAAACTCGAGTTTGCCAGAGAAACTAACATTCCTCCTCCAACCCCAACAGGAAGACTTCCGACTCCGGTGAAACCGCCTGAAATAGTCAGTTTTTCAATCATGAAATCAGCAGGTGTTAGGTTTGAAACTTTTAGAACTCTGTCTAAGCCAATACTACTTAAAGTGAGTAATTCTTTGTGAGGACCTGAAAGATTGACTGATTCTGATAATTGAATAGGCAATTCCAAATGAATCGTTGCCGGTAATATTGATGATGCAAAAGTAATCGTATCAATAGTCGGAAGTGATTCTCCTGCAATGCATTCTCCTATAAGCTGCCCTGAGGCCGTATTTGAATTTGCAGATTCCACAGCTTCGTGTAATGTGCAAAACCCATCATCACTTGCGGTTACAGAACCGGAACTTGAATTTACAACAATGTTTGCTGCGTAAAGGTTGAGGTTTATGGAAATTAAAATTATTAAAGCGATAGTCGTTTTTGGATTCATTTCTAATGTGTAATTGATACTAAATCACAATACTAATGCTGCTCGCAGATTCAAACTTGAACAAAATATGATTTATTTGTGAACTTGTGATTGGAGGTGGTTTAACTGTTCGACTGAACCGGATTAGCGCGTACAGTTTTTTTAAAAGATTCACTTCCTTTTTTCGCTTTAGCTAGTATTTCTTGGTATTTATCGGAGTGCTTGACAGAGTTTAAATTCGGTGTGGTTTGAATGTGGATATAGTTGTAATATCCGCAATCAACAGCTTTGTTTAATAGCTCCAAACACTTTTCTTGTTCAGAAAGTAGTGCGTAAAAACCTGCGAAATAAAACATATTTTCTGCGTCTATGATTTTTGTATCGACAATTTTTTCGAGTGACTCTTTGCCTATCAGTAAGTTATTATCCAAAACGGCAAGATAAACGGTTGCAACCAAACCGGATAAACCATGAGAATCCGCTTTCAAAGCATTTTCAAGGTGTTTTCGAGCTTGTTCTATTTTGCCCTGCATAAATGTAATTTGTCCGCTGAAAATATCGGCATAAACCTCATCGCCCAGATAGGTTTTTTCAAGTGCTTGCTGATACTTGCCGGCTCCGATGTATGTTGAAATTATGGAACGATATCTTTTGTTATCAGGACTTAATTTTAAAGCTGTTTCCATCTCTTCGATGGCTTCATCCACCATTCCGGCATATCTGAAAATATATCCAAGAATAAAGTGAAATTCAGCACAATTTGGATTAATTTTAAACATTCGTCGAGCAATGAAATAGGCTTCTTCCAGTTTGCCGGTTTCGGTGTAGTAAAGCGCCAGATTCATGAGTGCTTCGACAAGCTCGGGATTAAGTTCTAATGCTTTTTGATAATACCACTCAGTAGATTGGTTATTCTCGGAAGAAATTCTTCCGTGCTGTTCCAATAAACGAATGTGATTACCAAGATGCGGATAACTCGGTGCAAAAGAATCATCCAAGTCTAATGACTTCTTCAGCATTTCTATGGCGAGATGATGTCCCTCATTGGTGTATGGATAAGAAATCGCTCTGAGGTAATATTCAAAAGCAAGTGCACTTTTGGGAATATTTCTGACTCTGCTTGGATTCGACACTTTTCCTTTTGATTGTCCATTGAATGCTGAGATGACATTTGACGAAACACGATCTTGTAATTTAAATGTATTGGAATGTCGGTCTTCAATTTGTTCTTGTGATATGACTTTTTGGGATTGAGTATCAATAATTTCAAAATTGATTCTGATAGCATCATTTTCAATTAAATAATTTCCACAAACGACATTCTCTGCGTTAAGTTCAATTGCAATCTCAGTTGGGTTGGCTTTGGAATTGATAAACTCTCGTATCATGCTTGCCGGAACAATATTGAAGTTTTGCAGATATGCTAAGTCGTTGATAATCTGGCTTGCCAGGGCAAAACTGAGATAATCAGTTTGCGGGTCGGATTTTATATTTGTGAATGGCAAAACGACAATTGTTTTCAGAGCCTGATTAACAATTTCCTGTTTGTCAGAAACAGTTTCTTTAAAAGTAGCGACAAATTGATAACCGCGAGCATGATAGGTTTTGATGATTTTCTGTTTTTTACCATCATCACCAAGAATCTTTCGGGCTGATTTGATATGGGTGCTGATTGAAGTATCTGAAACAATTCGTCCCGACCAAATATTTGCATGAATTTCATCCTTAGTAACCAGCCGATGATGGTTTTCAATTAAATACACAATCAAATTAAAAACCTGTGGTTTGACTGGTGTGATGTCGCCATTCACCAAAATACGATAGTTTTTAGTATCAATGGTTATGTTGCCAAATTGGTATTGCAAATTTTTGATTGAATCTTAGGAATGAAAATATTATATGTGATTCAAACTTTTTGAACAACTAACACAATGGTCAATCAAAGTTGTTTGCAATGACCATTGTGTCTTATTTTCGGTCTTGTTAGCTTAATTGAACCAGTTGCTCGACAAAATTATCAATATCTTCGTGTGTTTTGGTTTCTGTAACACAAACTGATAAAGCATTTCCCAATTCCGGGTAGTCGGAACTTAAATCAACACCGGCTAGAATGCCTTGACTTGCAAGTTTAGCTATAACTTCTTTAGGACTTTGTTTGGTTTCAATCACAACTTCATGAAAGTTGGGGCTGTTGAATATTTGCTTGATTCCATTTTCAGCAAGCTTTTGTTTGAGATATTGCATGTTTTGCATACAAGCGGTGGCAACATCTTTCAGTCCTTGTTCGCCTAATAAAGCCATGTAAATCGTTGCTGCGGTGACCATTAAACCTTGGTTGGTACAAATATTGGATGTGGCTTTAGCTCTGCGAATGTGTTGTTCGCGAGCCTGAAACGCTAATGTATAACCCGGTTTTCCATCCAAATCGGTTGTTTGTCCAACAATGCGTCCGGGCATATTACGGATGTACTGGTCTTTTGATGTCATAAACCCAAAATAAGGACCGCCGGCTGAAAGTGGAACTCCCAGAGGCTGGCCTTCACCGATACAAATATCAACTCCTTTTTGACCCCAATCTCCCGGAGCTTTGAGCAAAGCCAGGGATGTTGGATTTACAGCTGCAATAGCAAAACAGTTTTTCTCATGGGCCCAATCGGTTAAAGCATCGACATCCTCAAAAACTCCAAAATAATTGGGTTGTGGAATGACTAATGCGGTGATGTCCTCATCCTGATATTTTTTTAAGTTTTCAGAACTCACTTTTCCGGTTGTGTGATCATAATCCAACTCGACAATTTTGATGTCCTGATTATGGACAATATTGTGTAAAACTTTTTTATAGATTGGATTGACCGTTTTAGGAACCAGAATGGTTTTTGATCTGGACTTTCGATTGGCACGAACAGACATTAAAGCTGCTTCTGCCAGGGCTGAAGCTCCATCATAAAGTGAAGCATTGCTCACTTCCATACCGGTGAGTTTGGTCATCATGGTCTGGTATTCGTAAATGACCTGTAAACTTCCTTGAGAAACCTCTGCCTGATACGGAGTGTATGCGGTATAAAACTCACCACGGGTTGCCAGTTGCCAGATTGCCGCAGGGATGTGATGTTCATAGGCTCCACCTCCGGCAAAACAACTGAGTTGTGAATTTTGCGCTGCTTTGGATTTAATAAAACGACTGACTTGCATTTCATTCATTTGTTTTGGAATGTTTTGCAGTTCGCTAACTTTGAGTTCCTCAGGGATTTCATCAAAAAGTTGCTCAATGGAGTCAACTCCAATCGCTTCCAGCATTTTTGTTATATCTTCAGCCGTGTGTGGAATGAAAGGCATAATATTTTCCTGTTACCAATCTGTTTATGTGTCTTTTTTGTATAAGTGAATTTATTCGTCTTCGTCTTCGTCTTGATCTTCTTCAATTGAGTTTTTGTACTCATCAGACGTTAACAAATCTTCTAAATCATCTTCATCTTCGATTTCCATTTCAAAAATCCAGCCATCATCATAAGGTGATTCATTGATCAGTTCCGGCGAATCTTCAAGAGCATCATTAACCGCAACAATAGTACCACTGATTGGTGCGTAAATATCTGATGCTGTTTTTACTGATTCCACAACTCCGCAATCATCGCCGGCGGCATAGCTTTCTTCTTCAGGCAACTCAACGAACACAATGTCACCCAACGCACTTTGTGCATGTTCGGTAATACCCACTCTGATATTCCCGTTATCCAAAATCTCAATCCATTCATGAGATTCAGTGTATTTCAAATTATCTGGAACGTAACTCATAATGTTTCTCTCTAATTTCTAAATATTTGATTGACCATTTCTTACGAAGGGTAGTTTTACCAACTTCACTGCTAATTGTTTTTTGCGAATTTGTACCTTGACATCTTTGCCGATATCTTTATTAACGATTGCCATACCGATGGCAACCTCAGCGCTGGGTGAAAAAGAACCGCTGGTGATAATTCCACAAGGTCCGTTTTCATCAATTAATTCTTGATCGTGACGGAGAATGCCTTTTTCTGCAAGCACGACGCCGGTCATTTTTTTGCTGATGCCTTTGTCTTTGATGGCTTGCAGAGCATCTGCCCCGATAAAGTCATTGTCAGTTTTTCTGATAGTCCATGTTAATCCGCATTCCAAAGGACTGATATTCTTGTCCATGTCTTGTCCATACAGATGCATTCCGGCTTCCAGTCTTAACGTGTCTCTGGCACCCAATCCGCAAGGCTTAACTCCTGCACTTGCCAACTCATCCCACAACTTGCGAGCATTATCTTCGGCGACCATGATTTCGACACCGTCTTCTCCGGTGTAACCGGTTCTGCCAATAAAATAATTTTCCGCATCAATGGCACAAAATTTATTGAGCTCAGATAATTGCTGAGAAATATTTTCAGGTAAAACTTTCAAACAGGCTTCAATGGCATTGGGTCCTTGAACCGCAATCATCGCCAGTTCCGGTTTTTCTTGAAGCTGAGCATTGAATGGACTTACTTGCTTTTCCATCCATGCCAAATCTTTCTCGCGAGTGGCTGCATTGACAACAATTCGATAATTGTTTTCGCCGCGTTTATAGACGATTAAATCATCAATCACACCGCCATTTTCATTCAACATGGTGCTGTAAAGGGCATTGCCATCGTTCAATTTTCTGACATCGTTAGGCAGTAACTTCAATAGAAAAGCTTCGCTGTCATCGCCATGCAAATCCACAACGGTCATGTGCGAAACATCGAACATGCCTTTATCATTGCGAACCGCATGGTGTTCTTCGATTTGTGAGCCATAATTGATTGGCATTTCCCAACCGCCAAAATCAACCATTTTGGCCCCATAATCAATATGAGCCTGATGTAAACAGGTTTTTTTCATAGAACAAAGTTTGCTAAATTTAAACTTTGTGAACTATACTATTTGTTGCAAAATAAAACCAGTAGATTAAGAAAAATATGGGCAATCGACTCAGTAAAATTGTGACAAAAACAGGTGATGACGGAACAACAGGGCTCGCATCAGGAGAAAGGATAGCAAAGGATGATTCATTGATTGAAGCCATAGGTGTAATTGATGAACTGAACAGTTCGATTGGTTTGGTTCGCTGTGTTTGTACAAATTCAAAGTTGCAAAAAGAACTGAAAGAATTACAAAACACACTTTTTAATTATGGTGGTGATTTATGTTTAGAGGGCTCCTTGCTGATTAAACACAAGGATATTGAAACTCTGGATGATTCCATTCAATCATACAATCAATCATTGCTACCTTTAAAAAACTTTGTATTACCTGCCGGAAGCGAACTGACTGCTCGCCTACACATGTCCAGAAGCATTTGTCGCCGAGCGGAGCGAAGAGTTGTAAGTGCTTCAAAATCACATGAATTCAACCCCTTGCTCAAAGTTTATATCAACCGACTATCTGACTGGTTGTTTGTAGTCGCCAGAGTGACCGATGAGACTGAAGAGGAATTGTGGAATGTTTAATTTAAAAACCAATAACTTTGATCCCATTGATTCGTAGGATATTTTTGGAGAGATGTATGTCTCAGGTTATTCAGTTAAAATACCAAATGATGCTAGAGTTGGGCATGAATTCTGTAGCAACTGTATTCCATATAGATAAAATATTGAAAAAATGAAAACATTATCAAAGATCTTAGTAATACTCTCTCTTTTAGGTTGTTCAAACAACATCGAGACTAGAAAGACTATTAAATTTTATAGGACAATAAGTCTATATGAGGGAATTGATAGGTCATATTTTTGGCCTATTTATGTAAAAGAGCATGTAACTCCTCCCGACAATACAAAGCAGGCAATTGATGAACTAAATATGTTGTTAGATTCTGGTTTATTAGCAATACTAAAAAGAAACTCAATAATCAAAGAATGTAACAGTAATTTATTTGATAAAGGTGAAGTTTATGATGCTTATCTAAGTTCTGTACTTAATGATATGTCAAAAAGATATCCAATCAAAGAAATCAACCGCGCATTTAAGACTGATGATTCAAGTAAAATAATTAATCGTGATATCCTAACATATATAGATAATCTAATGTATTGGGTTATTGATAACTGGGAATTAAAAAATAATAATACCAAACTGGTTAAATCTCTAAACTCTTTGGGAATTAAAGATCCATATGAAATGTTTTATTACGTTCTGTTATTGACAGGGGATTGTAAGTACAAGCAAGATAAAGATACGCCTGAATTATTTATATGGGATGATTAGGCAGAGAAGAAATGAATAGAACCAGAATCGTTGCCTTTAAAACAGCTTCCAAACCACCAAAAAAGCGGAGTTGTAAGACCCAACTCCGCCGTCTCGGTTAATTATTCGCCAAAAGAAATTTTCCCAACCAAATAGTCCTCATCAGCTTTGTCCAGTCTAAGACTCAAGGTCTGTGACTTTTGACTGCCACGAGCGAAGTTGGTTATAACATCGACATAAAGTGTGGTTGCACCTGTCAATTCCGGAGAATTGTTGCCGTAGAAATGCACTTTGATAGTGTATTCGCCTTTAGGTGCTTTTTTGATGAGATATTCTTCAGGCCCATAACCACCCGTGAAGTCCTGATGGAACATACCACCAACAGATGAAAGAGTGTTGCTGTAAGTCACTTTTTCACCGCTGGGTTCAATAACCCAAAGGTCAATATCTGTCATATCACTATCCCAACTAAGGACAATACGCATATCCACATCCAGCAACTGGATCAGTCGTTCATCAACAAACGAGTAGTCAATACTGTGTTTTTGTAATCTTGGAATCAATTGGTTGATTTCCATTAAAACTGTAACTTCTATTCCATGAAAACGATCCCAGCTTTCTGTAATCACTTTGTATAATAGCTTGATGGCTTGTTGCAAATCTTCTTTTGTTGAGTCGGATTGATCGGCTCTTTGTGCCAGAACCAATGCCAAATCACGATAGGATTGAGGTTCTTCGTCTCTGTCTTCAAGAACTTTGCGATAAGTATCAATGCTTAAATCCAGATAGTTAAACTCTCTGAGTTTCATCGCCATAGTGCGTAACAAACGACTGTCCTGAATCTTTAGTTCGGCAATATTGGATAAAACTTGTAATCCCAGTTCTTGTTGTTCATTTTTGAAAAAGAAGTTGGCAACATCAAAATAAAAAGCAGGGGAGTTGAGATAATCTTGCTTTAATTGATAATACTTATTTTCCCGACTGGATTTTTTTGTATTTTCAAGTGCTTTTAAATAGGGTGTATCCGGATTCCATTCGCTGATTTTGATGGAGGCAACATTTGCAGAATTTTCTTTTTTCTTGCTTTTAACTTCAGATGAAGGAGCTCGCATCGGTGCTCCAATGGGAATCTGCTTGCCAAGTTCTTCTGTTTCTTCTTCATTAGCTACAAAATCTAAGATTGGTGCACTATTCATTACAACTCTATCATCAGATTCATCTTCAAAACTCTCTTGTGGTTTATTTATTCTCTTAGCTGGCTTACTTGGAAATTCTTTATCCCACCAGTTTTTTCTTTCCTGCCACATGCTGATGACTTGTTCGACTTTGTTGGATTCTTTTTCCTGTTTGTCTTTTTTGCTTTGCGTGATCTGAGCAAAGTATTGTTGACGCATTTCGCGCAGAGATTTTGGAGGTTCGATTTTGTGTTCTACATATTGTTGCAAGTTTTCCAGTACAATCAATGAGGTAAAGTCACTAACCAAAGAATATTTCTGACTGAGGTTGATAATATTATACTTGTTAAATTCTGCATCTTTCTGTAGTGATTGCAATTTCTGTTGAGCCCAAATTTGTTCCGGTAGGTCTGTTTCCAAGACATCATTTCGATTCAAAACAATTTTTGTTGATTCAATGATATTGCCTGATTGTCCGTAATGAATCAGCAGAGTCGCTTCATCAGATAAGAGTTTTCCAGTGAGTGGCTGTGGATTGTTGAGGTTGACTGATTTGGGAAAATCTGCCAAGTTTTCTATTTTACCTTTCAAAACTTCAATGGATAATATCTGCAATCTGGCTTGAGTGAATGAGTTGATAGTTTTTTCAAAGTCAGTTTGGTCAGTTAGGTGAAACGATTGTCCGCCATTTTGTTCCGACAGTTGCCGGTTGAAATTGGTATTATTGCTGAGATTGCTGGAAAATACGAAAAGCGGCTGCTGGAATTTGATTTTTTCCTTTTTGGCAAAAGTGTGCAAACCATCACTAAAAAGTAAGTTGATATCAGAATATTGATTTATATTATTCAACTCTGAGAAGTTGGTTGCTCCGTCATATTCGATATTTTTCAAATGAGCTTTCAAATCTTTCCAATTGCCATTGCTAACCTTGAATTTCTCCACAAATTTAACCTTGTTTCTCAATACATACAAATTGACTTGCAAATCCTGATATTGATTGAAAAACTCATTCAATAATTTGAGTTCTGTCTCATGATTTGCATCTCTGCGGGAGTGGGAAGCATCCCAGATGAGGTTGGCTTTATTTATTTGTTTTTTCTTGTCTTGTTTTAATTTCTTGAAAAAATTCTCATGCAGATTTTGGCTGATTGAAAACCAATATTCATCATTGGTATTTTTCCCTATGATAACGGTATCTCCTGATAAGTCAGGAACTTTAATTGTTATTGGTTTTTCAATAGTAAATTGAGATTTTTTAAATTCCGCCATATAAGCATTATGCCATTTAGAAAAATCAAGTTTATCGAACTGGCTGTCGGTGAAAATTGGTTTAGCATCCAGATTAATAGCCTCTACTTTGATTGAAAATTCTTTTACCAACTGACCGGACATTAACGGAATTTGATACGCATAGGCGTCATTATTTTTTGCAAGAACTGTGGAGAATTTAATTATAATGGTTCTGGATTGTTTTGAATTGAGCGGAAATATTCTCGTTTTAAATACATTGCCGGCGACTTTTTCCACCAAACCCGGATCAATCCCCTGTCTTATAATTTTTTCAAATGTGACACGGGCTTTTTTCTTTTCAACAGCTACGCCATCAATCATCACGCCATTAATGTCAAGTGAGTAACCATTCATCGTGGAGTTTTCTGGAATGGGAAAAATAAAATCAGCAGTAAGAGTACGGTTGTTCGGATTATAGAAGCTGATTGTGATTTCTGTTTGCGAAAGATTTCCAAAAATTTTGCTATCAACATGAAATGCTGAGACCTCAACAGGATGCTCGGTTCTTTCGGTTGGAGTGATTGTGATTGGTGGGGGAGGTCTTCTTTCTGTAGGCTGGTTTTGGGCGTATACAGTTATAGAAAAAGTTAATATCAATAATACAGTAACAATACAGTTTTTCATTTCAGCTTCTCAAAATTTATAATAGTCTGTATACGAATGGGTTATATTAAAGGGCTAAATTCCCAGAGATTTTCCTTAAAACTTTCAGAAAATAATTTGAATCTAATTCAAATTAAATTTTACACCATAGGCTCAACAATATTTTAAGAAATTATCATTGAATTTTATTAATGGGAATTTTTATATACTGATTGCCATTTTTTGATACTTTTCCAAAGTTTCCTAGTCTGAGGTTGGTTTGAATTGATGGAAGTATGAGTTTAGGAACACTCAGTGTTTTATCTCTTGTCTCCCTCATCAAAATGTAATCCTTTTTTTTCGTACCTGTCTTTATCATCGCATTGAGTTGCTTTTGCTCAGCAACTGTAGTTTGACTGATTGCTTCTTCATTAACAGTGGGATAATCATGACAGAGATAGATTTTTGTTTCATCAGGGAGTCGATAAATTTTTTGAATGGATTCGAATAAATCCGAAGCATTTCCACCGGGAAAATCAGCTCTGGCGGTTCCCCTTTCTGGAGCGAATAAGGTGTCTCCGACAAACACGGAATCTCCAATGAGATAGGTTGAGCAGGCCGGAGTGTGACCTGGAGTGTGCATTACTTTTGCATCCAGATTTCCAATACTGAAAGTCTCACTATCTTCAAACAAAACATCAAATTGTTCTCCGGTGATTGGAGTGTCTTCTTCAGTTGCGAATAGGGGAACCCAGAGTTTTAAGACGTCAGTTATTTTTGAACCAATTGCGGTTTTTCCACCTATCTTTTTATGTAAGTAGAAAGCAGCAGTAATATGGTCTGCATGGATATGAGTTTCAAGTATCCACTCGTTGGTTAGGTTGTTGGTACGAATATATTCGATAATCTTATCGGCACCTTTTGTAGTAAAACGACCAGAATACTGATCATAATCGAGTACGGAATCAATCACAGCACATTTATCAGTGCTTTCATCAATCACAATGTATGTAAATGTTGAGGTGTCTTTATCAAAAAAAGTTTCTACTTTCATCATAATACAGTATCGGAAATTGAATCATTAGAATATGAAGCGTTGTGTTGGTTCAAGTTTTTATTTCAAAAAAGTATCCCTGAAACCCAGATTAAGATAACAGGGATACTTGCGAGGTTAATTACAGGCTTTTCTTACAGAAGTACCAGTCAACACATTCGGCATCAGAATTAAGTCTCTGATCAACTGCATCCATATCTTGTGGTGGTGGAACAATGACTTTATCACCGGGCTGCCATCCTTCAGGAGTCGCTATTTTGTTCGCATCTGAGGCTTTCAGCGCTCTTAGAACTCTTAAAAACTCGGGAATGGAACGACCATTTGTCATTGGATAATACACCATTGCTCTCAATACACCTTCCGGGTCAATAATAAAAGTGGCTCTGACGGCTGAAGTATCAGCAGCTCCGGGATGAATCATTCCATAAGCCTTTGCGACATTCATGGACAAGTCTTCGATGATAGGGAATTGGATATCCACTCCGAATTTCTCCTTGATGTTGCAAACCCATGCAACGTGACTGTAGTAGCTGTCAATTGATAAACCCAAAAGATCAGCTCCTTCCGCCTGAAATTCATCATAATGTTTGGCGAATGCCATAAATTCAGTTGTACACACCGGAGTAAAGTCTGCCGGATGTGAAAAAAGAACCAACCATTTGCCTTTGTAGTCTGATAACTCAACAGTACCATGAGTTGTTCTTGCTTTAAAGTTGGGAGCCGGTTTGTTCAATTGTGGAAATTGTACGATTTCATTTGTTTGTTCTTGCATTTTTATTCTCCAAATTTTTATATTAAATTACTGTTTTCTTAAAACATGCGGTTATTATATTAGAAACTTCTAATATATTAAAATAGTATATTTAGACCATAACGATTCAAAAAATAGATTAATACTTTAAACTATTTGGTTGCTGGAAGATAATTACTCAAACGAGTCAATAAAAATCGAATCATTAAAACAATTCGGTTTGCAACAATTGCAGAACCGGAGCAAAACTTTTTCGATGATAAGGGCAGGGGCCGAATTTTTGGAGCATTTCTAAATGGAGTTTGGTTCCGTAGCCTTTGTGTTTATTAAAACCATATTGAGGAAATTCATTGTGAATGTGCAACATCAGTCGGTCACGAGCATTTTTTGCCAGAATTGATGCCGCTGAAATTTCAGCAATGATTCCATCACCACCAATAATAGCTTCTGCCGGTTTTGAAAACTTGGGACATTTATTGCCGTCAATCAGTATTTTGTCAAAAGGAGATTGAAGTTGTTGCACGGCTTTTTGCATTCCCAAAAGGCTGGCTTGCAGAATGTTGATGTCTTCTATGATTTCGGTGCTAATATGAATCACGGAATACTCCAGAGAGTTCTCAATAATAATTTGCTCTAGTTCCAGTCGTTTTTTTTCAGAGAGTTTTTTGGAGTCATTCAATCCCTGAATAGGTTTTTTGAGAATCACCGCAGCAATCGTGACCGGTCCTGCCAATGGTCCTCTGCCGGCTTCATCCACTCCAACTATAACAGACATTGCTCGGCAAATTCTAATACTCTGGATGCAGCATCTTTGTCAGTTAATAATGAGTGGTGCAGCTTTGTGAAATTTTTAATAAATTCTTCGTGTTTATTTGTCTCTTGTAATTTTAATAAAGCATTCAATAAATTCTCTACCGTCATTTGCTTTTGCAAAACTTCATCCACAAGAAAGTCACCATATAAGACATTCGGAAGTGAATAATAAGGCAGTAACATCATTTTAAAAGTTTTAACGATGCTGTAGGTGATTGGTGAGATTTTATATCCAACAACCATCGGTGTTTTGCATAACATGGCTTCCAATGCCACAGTACCTGATGCCAATAGTGCAAAATCGGCGGCTTTTAACACAGCAGTAGCATCATTAAAAACTAGGATATTTAGATTGTTTTGATCGGCAATTTTTTTAATGAAATCAATTTTTTCCGGATTGGTATTTGCAGAAATGATTTGTAATTCCGGATACTGTTTTTGCATTTTTAAAGCGGTTTTTACGAAAATTTCTGTATGAGCTTTGAGTTCGTTGCTCCGAGAACCCGGTAAAATTGCAAGTGCCGCTTGGTCTGGGTTTAATCCGAGTGTTTTTTTAGACTTGGGTTTATCAATTTCTATACTGATATTCTTTGCCAGAGGATGGCCAACAAAAACAGCGCTTCCTCCCGATTTCAGATAATAATCCGGCTCAAAAGGAAACAATGTCATAACCAGATCGGTAATTCGGTTGATTTTTTCAACACGTTTCGGTCTCCACGCCCATATCGACGGACTGACGTAATGAATGATTTTGATGTTGGACTTTTTAAGTTTTTTTTCAATCGGAAAGTTTAAATCCGGCGCGTCAATTCCAATGAAGATATCCGGTTTGGCTTGAATAATATCTTTGATGATTTGTTTTCGGAGTTTTAATAATTTGGGAAGTTTCTTGACAACTTCAGCAATGCCCATAATGGCAAACTCCTTATTCGTACAGATGAGTTCCATTCCGGCTCGTTTCATTTTCTCGCCACCAACCCCGATGAACTCAATATCAGGTCTTTTAGACTTCAAAGAGTCAATTAAATCAGCACCTAATAAATCACCGGAATCCTCTCCGGCAATGAGTGCAATTGTTAGTTTTTTTGAAGTTGTTTCGATGGTTTTATTTTCCTGAATTTCAGCCTCGACATTTTAACTGAATACATGGTTTTTTCCATCCAAAACAACTGTGATTGGAGTTAATTTGGCAGTAAAAACGCAATGAAACCTAATAATTTTATTTTTATTCAATAAGTTACGAGTTATTATTAAAGTTTAACATTAATTAAGTCTTTGATTTCATTAGATTTTTTTAATAAGTAGTTGTTGACTTGTATTTGAAATAGAGATAAAGTGCAATTATGTGGGAAAAAGTGATATTTTGTGGGATTAGATAGTGTTTTTTGGTGAAACAGCAGTCAACTTAGACGCCAAGGGGCGGTTAGCAATTCCGGTGAGATACCGTGAATTGATTGCCGGTGCCTGTAATAATAAGTTGGTTCTGACCTACAATCCTTTTGAAATTTCTTCACTTTTGCTTTATCCGGAGGAAGAGTGGGACAAGCTTAAAGATCAAATTATGGCACTCAGCAGTTTCAATGATGAGCACCGTAATTTGCAATTAAAGTTGGTCGGTAGTGCTTTCCATATTGAGCCGGACAAAGGATTTAGGCTTCAATTGCCGGTAAATATGAGACAAGAAGCATCAATGGACAAAAAAGTCGTCATGTTGGGTATGGGCAAGAAGTTTGAAATCTGGAATGATGATGCATTAATGAAAGTTCGCAGAGCGGTTATTAACAAGTCAGGTGATGAAGTCACTGACGAAATGAAGAAAATAGTGCTTTAAATGAAGAGTGAACACGTTACCGTTTTATTGGATGAAGCGGTTGATGCGCTGAATATTAAAGCAGGCGGAAATTATGTCGATGCAACTTTTGGACGTGGTGGGCATAGTCGCAGAATTTTACAAAAGCTTGAAAATGGAAAATTACTGGTTATTGATCGTGACCCTGAGGCAATATTGGTTGCGAAGCAATTATCTCAGGAAGATGAAAGGGTAGTAGTTGAATATGGGGCGTTTGAAATGCTGGGAGCATTGATAGACAAAAACTTTGAAACGGGGGTTGATGGAATATTGTTTGACCTGGGAATTTCTTCGCCACAAATTGATGTTGCGACTCGTGGTTTTAGTTTTATGCAGGATGGTCCTTTGGATATGCGGATGGATAACTCGCAAGGTGAATCGGCGGCTGATTGGCTTAATCATGCGGACTGGAAAGAAATGTCCAAAGTGTTTTGGAGATACGGTGAAGAGAAAAACGCAACAGCGATTGCTAAAGAAATTGTTTTGTACAGAGAGAATGAAAAACCGATAGAAAACACCGCTGAGTTGGTTTCGATTGTCAGTCAGGTTAATAAAAAACAACAAAACAAACATCCTGCAACTCGTGTCTTTCAGGCCATTCGGATACATATTAATCGTGAGCTCGAGCAAATTAAAAATGTTTTGCCTGAAGCAGTTGAGAAATTATGCAGTGGCGGAAGGCTGGTGGTTATTAGTTTCCATTCGCTGGAAGACAGAATTGTGAAAAATTTTATCAAGGAGAAGATGAAACCGGTGGCTTTTGACAAAAGACTGCCAATTGCCCCTGATTGGAAGTCGGATATCAAAATAATTGGAAAGCCGGTTAAACCTTCAGAAAGTGAAGTGAAAAACAATCCTCGGGCTCGAAGTTCGATTATGCGAGTGGTTGAAAAAGTATGAAAGGTGGTAGCTTGTTATTCACCTTGCTGTTGTTGTTAGCTTTGCTAAGTATTGTTGTCGATTATATTTATTTACAACACAAAAGTCGCAATCAGTTTGTTGAATTACAAAAGTTGATTAATGAGGAACATGAGTTGAATGCGGATTGGGGACGTTTGCAACTGGAATATTCGACAATGGTTGACAACACAAATATAGAAAAAAAGGCGAAGCAATTTTTAGGTATGCAGATGCCTGAACAAAGTCAGATTATTAGTATCAAGCGATAATGAAAAAGGTTAAACACAACAATACAAAAACGAAAGAGATTTCAGGAGATATGCCAAATATTAAAATGCGCATGTCTGTTGTCACTATGTTTTTGTTATTGTGTTTTGGTGTTGTTGCAGTCAGAGCTTTCTCAATTCAGGTCATGGGAACGGAGTTTTATACTGAGCAGGGAGATATGAGGCAAATCAGAGAAGTGAGTTTGCCGGTTCCACGAGGAAATATTTACGACAGAAATGGAGAGCCATTGGCTATCAGTACACCAATGGTTTCAGTCGGTGTTGATCCTTCAAAGTTGATTAACCAAATTTCCAGATTGGGTCAGTTAGCAGAAGTTTTGTCTTTGGATGAAGAAAAGTTGAATGAATTGGTGGTTAATAAACAAGACAAAAAATTTATCTATATCAAACGCCGTATTCCGCCTTATATGGCAGATTCAGTCAAAGCCTTAAATATCAATGGTGTTGAGTTCAGGCAAGAATTTAAAAGATATTATCCGACTTATGAAATCATGCCTCAGCTGATTGGTTTTACTGACGCCAATGATGTGGGCAAAGAAGGTATTGAAAACACTTATGACAAACAATTGTCTGGAACATCCGGTCGTAAACAGGTTATGCAAGACAGAAAAGGTAATGTGATTCGTGACGTGAAAGAAATCACAGAGGCACAAGCCGGTGAAGATTTGTACTTAAGCATAGACAGAAGATTGCAATATGTAGCGTATAAGGCTTTGAAAACCGCCGTTCATTCCAGAAAAGCTGAAAAAGGGGCGGCGATTGTAATGGA
>JAGRJO010000099.1 GCA_020442725.1 Lysobacterales bacterium | reverse complement strand
TGATTTTATTCAAATATCCATAAAGATATATTTTCATTAATAGTTTGGGACTGTAAGATTTTTGACCGTCAGACCGGTTGCTTTTCCTTGTATCTTGAAAGCCTAGCTTATCAAAATCCAGTTGTGTAATGTAATCATCAATCGCTCTTACACTATTGTCAGAGTCTATATATTCATCCAGACTGGGAGGGAAGATTAATTGTTGATGACGATTCTTTCCTGATTTATAAAATGATGACATTTGTAAAAATTTGTATTATTAGCACATATGATTGTAACATGTTTTGTTGTAATTCTAATATGAGTTATTTCACAGTCTCAGAGCGTGGGAACGAGGGAAAAGTATTGACTGGTTTGGTTTTAACCATGAAGCACAAGGTAGGTTTTAATGTTTGTAAATAGTTGAATTGAATTTACACAACCTGGAACAAATTACTCTATCATCATGAATAAGTAAAAAAATACATCGTCATCTCGACTAAGCGTAGCGCATGGAGAGATCTAATAAATTTATGCTATCATTGAAATCATGGAAGAGTATTATGTTTATATCATCAGTAATCAAAGCAACACGGTCCTATATATTGGCATTACAAATAACCTGAAACGGCGAATTTACGAATATAAAGAGGAACTCGTTGATGGTTTTTCTAAAAAATACAGGCTTGAGAAGTTAGTTTACTTTGAGCAATTGGTTGATATCGAAAATGCTATCTTAAGGGAAAAACAATTAAAGAAATGGAATCGAAAAAAAAAGAACCTTTTGGTTAATAAATTGAATTCTGAGTGGCGAGACTTATACTATGAAATATTGGATTAAGTGTGGTATGAGATTTCTCCACTCACTTCGTTCGGTCGAAATGACGAGATATGTTTGAGTATACCAAAAATGATAGTAGGTTTACTTTTCTAACCTTGTAAAGACTTCAAAATTATAGCAATATAAAAGCTGGCTTTTACAATCTGTTTCTCAGATACTTTTCGGGCTTGTTGGTCGTAGATATTTGAGATATAAATTTTGCCCGAAGTGTTATTTTGCTCTTCATATTTACGAAGAAGGTCTAAAAGTACAGGTGTGTAAACATATTTTATTGCTATTTGGTGGGATTGTTTGGCTTGTTTTGGAAAAGTACTTTCATTTGATGCTAGTTTAAAATCACTATAATTTTCTAAAAGTTTTTTTGCTTTTAAATCAATCACTTTGAAAGATGTGGTTTCGTTGAGTCTGGAGTCCCAGAACCAGTGCAGGTTTTCAATCTGACCTTGTCCTTTGATTTTGATTGAATTGCCACCACGATCGCCTTCGGCAAATAATTGAGTTGAAAACAATGCGGTACTGTGAAGAGGCTGGTGCAGGTCGCCAATCAGATGTAAAACCCAACAGAGGGCGACAGCTTTTTCCTGTTTATCAACGGTTTGATTTTTGAGAATAGCAATATTTGTCTCTAACGCCTGTAAGATATTGAAAGTGTGATTCGGTTTACCATTACCGTGTTCATCAAGGTTGACAAAGTCAGTATTTACCGACTCATTCAAAAATAACGGATAGTTGATATAGTGCCATGTGGAATGGTGATATTTGTCTTTATCAGATTGATGAAATCCTCGAGCCATATCCGGCCAGGTTGCTGCCTGGCGAAAAATCCATTCATTGTAGTTGTCGGGATTGAATTTAACAAATTGAGGGATGTTGTTCTTAAAATCCTTAATAAAACGAGGATGATGTTTCAGAATGTCAACCCAATAATTTCTATCTTGTTCGGAGAGCAGCTCCCAGGTTATGGCTGAACTTAACTGATGTCCGGCAGCATTCCATGCTTGAGTGTTGCTGCTAAAAGATATAACAGCAAGAAAAATAAAATTTAAAACAGATTTTCTTGCTGTCATCATTTTTAAACTCCTTGTTTGGCAAGGAGTTCTTCGTAAGTGCCACGGTGGTCGATGTATTGACCTTCCTGTAACTCAAGAACTCTGGTTGCAATGGAGGACACGAATTGACGGTCGTGAGAAACAAAAATTAATGTTCCTTCGTAGTTTTCCAAAGCCAGATTCAACGATTCAATGGATTCCATGTCCAAGTGGTTGGTTGGTTCGTCCATGAACAGAATATTTGGTTTTTGTAACATGATTTTACCAAACATCATGCGACCTTTCTCACCACCGGAAAGCACATTGAGTTTTTTCTTGGAGTCTTCTTTTGAAAACAATAAACGTCCCATAACGCTACGAACCGCTTGTTCATCATCTTCCGGCTTTTTCCACTGCATCATCCAGTCAAAAGCACTGATGTTTTCTTTGAACTCAGCCATGTTATCTTGTTTGAAATAGGCAATATTCGCATGTTCAGGCCATTTGATGGAACCTGAATCTGCTTGAATGGTTTCAGTCAGGCAGTTCAACAAAGTTGTTTTACCAATACCGTTAGCACCAATGACTGCCAGTTTTTCACCAACTTCCAAAGTGATGCTTAAATCTTTGAATAATGTTTTATCATCAAAAGATTTGCTCAAGTCTTTGGCACTCAAGGCATTTTTTATTAATGCTTTTTCCTGCTCAATAATAATATATGGATTCACCCTTGATGATGGTTTGATATGATGCAATTGAATTTTATCCAATTGCTTTTGACGCGAGGTTGCTTGTCTGGCTTTTGAAGCATTTGCCGAAAATCGGCTGATGAAGTGTTTAAGTTCCTTCATTTGCTCTTTCATCTTGGCATTTTCAGCGTGTAAACGTTCTTTGGATTGAGTCGCAGCAATCATGTATTCATCATAATTACCAGGGAATTGGCGTAATTCACCATAATCCAGATCCAGCATGTGTGTACAGACAGAGTTAAGAAAATGTCTGTCATGCGAAATGATTATCATTGTTGATTTTCTGGAATTTAAAGTATTCTCCAACCAACGAATGGTATTGATATCGAGGTTATTGGTTGGTTCGTCCAATAATAGAAAATCAGGATTAGAAAAAAGTACCTGAGCCAGCAATACACGCAGTTTCCAGCCCGGAGCCACTTCTGACATCAGTCCATAATGTTGCTCTTCGGGAATTTCCAAACCCATCAATAATTCTCCGGCACGAGCTTCTGCTGAATATCCGTCCATTTCGGCAAATTCTGTTTCCAGATTGGCAACTTTGATGCCATCTTCTTCTGTCATTTCAGGGAGAGCATAAATGCGGTCACGTTCTTCTTTAACGCGCCATAATTCCTTATCACCCATGATAACAGTGTCTATGACTGAAAACTCTTCAAAAGCGTATTGATCTTGTCCTAAAACACCAATTTTATCGTGTTCGTCATAACTGACCGAACCATTTGTTGGTTGCAATTCTTTGGTGAGAATTTTCATGAAAGTCGATTTTCCGCAACCGTTTGCACCAATAAGTCCATAGCGGTTACCGTTACCAAATTTCATGGAAATATTATCAAATAACGGTTTTGAACCGAATTGAATACCTACATTTGCTGATACTATCATGACAAGTCCGAAAGAGTGATTTTAAAAAACCCGCGATTATACCTTTTACACGGAATAAATTAAACTGAAACCATTGGTTTCAGCCGTAACAAAAGCTATCTTTATAATTATTTGAACTTTTTATTTAGACTTTCCCTGATTGGCGACAGCTGCGGCTGCTTTTGCAATTTTATCCTGATCACCCAGATAGTAGTTTCTGATTGGTTTTAAATCGTCGTCCAACTCGTAAACTAATGGCACTCCTGTTGGAATATTAAGTTTCAAAATATCTTCATCAGAAACTTTATCCAAGTATTTAACCAACGCTCTCAGTGAGTTGCCATGAGCAGCAATGATGAGTTTCTTACCACTTTTTAAGTCAGGTACGATTCTTTTTTTCCAAAATGGAATCACTCTCTTATAGGTGTCTTTTAAGCATTCACCCAAAGGAATTTGTGATTTTTTCAGTTCTTTGTATTTCCGTTCAAAAGCACAATTTCTTTCATCGTCCCAATCCAGCTGAGGAGGGCGAGTGGCATAGCTTCTGCGCCAGATAAGAACCTGTTCATCACCGTATTTTTCGGCAGTTTCTGCTTTGTTTAAACCTTGTAAAGCTCCGTAATGTCTTTCGTTGAGTTTCCATGAACGCTTCACCGGAATCCACATTTGATCCAGTTCTTGCAGGGAAATCCAAAGTGTGCGAATGGCTCTTTTGAGTACAGATGTGTATGCTTTATCGAATTCAAATCCTTCCTGTTTCAATATTTGACCGGCACTCAATGCTTGTTTGATACCGGTTTCGGTTAAATCCACATCGGTCCATCCGGTAAATCGATTTGCCAGATTCCATTCACTTTCACCATGTCTCAAAAGTACTAATTTTATCATTGCAGAGTATCCAGTTTTTTGAAAAAACGAATTATAACAGTTGAACTGATATTCGGGGGGAAATTTCCCTGATTAAATTAGAAATACAATGAGGTTTAAGTTCATAAAGCCGGGCTAAAGTAAGTTTGTAAGATTGGAGTTTTTGTGACAAAAAAATGTTATTCAAAATAACTAAGGAGTATAATTTGGCACCATTATAATTTTTAAAACAGGTTGTTCTTATGTTTGGACTTTCTACAACGGCGCATAAAAAGCACATTCAGGCAGTTAGAAGGAATTTGACAAAAATTGCCAGTCCTGAATTATTGCCGGTATGTAAAAAAACATGCGAGTTATTCTTTGGCGGAATGTCAGTTTCAGAAATTGAAATGCATTCTGATAGTCATTGGACTGAAATTATCAATGATTTTGTTAATTCGATTAAAAAATACAATCAGCAAAGCGGTTATGTCAGGGTTTTTAACCCAAGTAAAGAAAAAGACGGCTTTGACAATAATAATACAGTCATTCAAATCATTTGTCCTGACATGCCGTTTATTGTCGACTCTGTGGTTTTGGCTTTGGCAAAAAATGGATTGGCAATGCAATTGATGACGCATCCTGTGGCAAATGTTAGCAGATCGAAATCCGGAGTTTTGAAGTCAGCCGGTGAATCCGGAGATGATTTCAAGGAATCATGGACGCATATCGAAATCAGTCGCATTGTTGATATTGAAAAAATCTCTGAAATTCAAACGGCTTTAGAACTGGTTATTAACAAAGTGACTGTTTGTGTTCAGGACTGGAAGTCCATGCTTGGAAAAGTCGAAGAAGCAAAGAATGATTTAGTGGTTAAAGACTCAAAGTCTGTACATGGTAAACAATTGAAATTCATTGATTGGTTGCTGGATGATAATTTTACCTTTTTGGGTTATCAGTATTATCAAATTCAAAATAACAATTCAGAGTCTCCCATTGTTGCCAATCGTGATTCAGCGCTAGGTTTATACCGTTCGGAAGCTTATTTAAAAGATGTTGATTTCCTGATTGATAAGGATTATCAAATTCAACGTCAATCGGATTTAATGATTATCACTAAACTGAATGCCAGACCTCGTGTTCATCGTGAAGGCACATTGGATTATGTGGGTGTGGTTGTAATCAATGACGAAGGGAACGTGATTGCGGAGCATAGGTTTGTTGGTTTATACACTTCAGCGGCAATCAACACACGTCCTTGGGATATTCCTTATATCAACGATAAAGTGAAAGGCGTGACCAAACGCTTTAAATTTGGTGAGGCGAGTCATACGGGTAAACACATCGTACATTTGATGGAAACACTGCCGCGTGATGAAATTATGCAATCAAGCAGTGATGAACTTTATGCAACGATTTATTCGATTCTGACAATTCTGGAAAGACAAACAGCGAATGTGACATTCAGGCAGGATAAATTTAAACGCTATTATGCCTTTTTGGTTCATATTCCCAGAGATAAGTTTAATACTGAAGTTCGCCAAATGATTCAGGCTATTCTTGTTGAAGAGGTTTCCGGTTCTAATATTGAATTCCAAGTCAAAATTGAAGAATCCAATCTGACAAGACTCTATCTCACTGTTTACACTAATCATAATTTTGATATTAGTGCCAGTGAGTTAGAGAGAAAAATTTCTGCCGAACTCAAATCATGGCAAGAACGATTGCAGGAAATTTTACTGAAAAAACATGGTAATGAAAGAGGTTATTTTCTGGCGCAAAAATATGCCGGTTGTTTTCCAATGGCATACATGGATGATGTTTCACCAAAAATGGCAGCTTATGATGTCGAATATGCAGCGAAACTATTAGACAATGCCGGTTTGGAACTGAGTCTTTATCGACCTAAAGATGTTAGCAGTAAACTATTCAGGTTTAAAATATTCCGTTGTCAGAATACCATTCCTCTCAGTGATGTCTTACCAATTTTAGAAAACTTTGGCTTGCATGTTGTCAGAGAAAGACCTTATAAAGTCAAACTGGCAAATGGTAACTGTTTCTGGATTCAGGATTTTGATTTGGCATTATCGCATGGTGCGGAACTGGAATTGAAACTGGTTAAAGAGCGCTTTAAACAAGCATTTAAGGAAATTGTTAATGGCGTGGTTGAAAATGATTCGTTCAATAAACTTTTAATTTTAGGTGGTTTGACCTCCAGACAGATTGTTGTCTTGAGAGCCATCAGTAAATATCTTAAACAAACCAACTTATCATTTTCGCAATCCTATATTCAAAAAGCCTTGGTTTCACAAGCGCATATATCGCGTTGGTTGCTCGAACTGTTCACAGTGCGTTTTGATGTTTCTTTTGAAGATATACCAACCAAAGAGCATAAAAATTACTTAACTGACTTCAAAGAGAAATTTGATAATCAACTTAATCACCTGGGTGTTAAACTCAATGAGTTTCAGGAGAATGCGGTTTCACAATATTTTACCAGTGCTTCATTCAATCGTAAAAGACAAGAAAAGAAAGTGATTGCTGTTGTCAGAGCCTTGCTAGATACAGTAAGTTCACAAGATGAAGATACAATTATCCGCTCTTTCTGCGAAGTTATTCTGGCAATATTGAGAACCAATTTTTATCAAAATGATGTGAGAGGCAATCACAAATCTTATGTGAGCTTCAAATTAAACTCATCCAAAGTTCCACAAATGCCGAAACCGGTTCCTTTCAGAGAGATTTTTGCTTATTCTCCAAGATTTGAAGCCATTCACTTGCGTAAAGGTGAGGTTGCTCGTGGCGGATT
>JAGRJO010000098.1 GCA_020442725.1 Lysobacterales bacterium | reverse complement strand
CACGAATCAGATTTCTGATTGAGGGAACTCCGACCATGATTTCATGAGCCGCAACACGACCACCACCTACGCGTTTCAAAAGTGTTTGAGCAATTACTGCTCTTAATGATTCCGATAACATAGAACGAACCATCGGTTTCTCACCTGCCGGAAACACGTCAATAATACGGTCAATGGTTTTAGCAGCAGAACTGGTATGCAATGTTCCAAACACCAAGTGACCGGTTTCCGCAGCTGTTAAAGCGAGTCTGATGGTTTCTAGGTCACGCAACTCACCAACCAGAATAATATCAGGGTCTTCCCTCAATGCCGAACGCAACGAATTCTCGAAACTTTGCGTGTCTCTGTGAACTTCACGCTGATTGACCAGACATTTGTTACTTGTGTGTACGAATTCTATCGGATCTTCAATTGTTAAAATGTGACCATGTTCGTGTTTGTTGATGTAATCAATCATCGCTGCCAAGGTCGTTGATTTACCGGAACCGGTTGGGCCGGTCACCAGAATAATTCCTCGAGGAACCTGAATCAGCTCCTTGAAAATTGGTGGGCAGTTCAAGTCTTCCAAGGTCAGAATTTCAGTTGGAATGGTTCTGAATACCGCTGCACAACCTCGGTTTTGGTTATATGCGTTCACACGGAAACGAGCCAAGCCGGGGATTTCAAACGAGAAGTCAATTTCCCAAACTTCTTCATACTCCTTTCGCTGACCATCATTCATAATGTCATAAATCATGGCATGTAATTCTTTGTGGTCTAAAGGAGGAAGATTGATTCTTCGAACATCACCATCCACACGAATCATCGGTGGCAATCCGGCAGACAAATGTAAATCCGACGCTTTATTTTTTACAGAAAAAGCAAGTAATTCAGCAATATCCATAACAGAGACCTTTGTTAACTATGTTTTACGAGTTTATCTCTGTTACTGTTTAATTTCCAGAGTTTTCCTGAGAAAAGTCTCTATTTTTTTCTTGCTCTGGGATGGGATTTATCATAAACATTTGCCAAATGCTGATAATTCAAATGAGTGTATATTTGGGTTGTAGAAATATCAGCATGACCGAGCATTTCTTGAACGGCTCGAAGATTTCCACTGGACTCGAGCACATGGGACGCAAAGGAATGTCGCAACAAGTGAGGATATACCCGTTCCCACAATCCTTGATGTTGAGCCCAAAACTTAATTCGAGCCTGAATGCTTCTGGGTTTTAATTGTGACCCTCGTTTTGATATAAAAACAAAGCTGTCATTTGTTAGATTCCAGTTTAATGAAAGTGGCTTCCAGTTTTTTAGAGCTTTCAATGCATATTGACCAACAGGAATCACTCTTTGTTTACTGCCTTTTCCTGTAACTGTTATCAATGCTTGATTGAAATCGAGATTATGCCATTTAAGTTCGCTCAGTTCACTGAGACGCAAACCTGAAGAGTAAAACAACTCAAGTATGGATTTGTCCCGAATAGCAACTTCAGAGTTTAAAGGAATGTTTAGCAATACAGAAACAGTATCCACATCCAAAACCTCCGGTAATTTGGATCTTATTTTTGGAGTTTTAACCAGTTTCACCGGGTTTGCTACAATGCCTTTGTGTTTAAAAATATATTCAAAAAGATTGTTCAATGAAGAACGAACTCGTGCCAGAGACTTCGGACTTAATTTGTTTTGATACAATTCAATAAAAAACCGACTGATTTCATTATCGGTAATATTTTCAATGCTAACGAAACCATCTTCTTTTTTTAAAAACTCTAAAAAAGCATCAATATCGCGTTGATAGGCTTTCAGTGAATGTTCGGACAGGTTTTTTTGCAGTCGGCAATATTCTAAAAATCGAGTTTGCCATTGCTCTAAATTCATCCCTGGTTGCTACTCAGTAGATTGAAAGAAGAAAAACTGTTTTTGAGTTTGATTTCCAACATATTTGTCAGTTTGCTGAGAATGTCGGTGGACATATCAGGAATGAAACGAGTCTCATCAAAACTGGCAAAGATCAGTATTCCTTTTTTGGCATTTTTGCCGATAGGAAGCATCACACTGGAACCAACTTTTTCGGACTTTTTGTTGAAAATAAATTGGAGTGTTTCCTTTTTTAAACGACCGCAAACAGATGAATTGCCCTCCATGAAATCTTTGAAAATTCGGAAAAACTCTGTTTCATCTTCTACACACAATACATTTTTTGAGGTTTCAAGATTTTCATAAGCTGGAACTACCAGTCTGAAAAGGTCGGCATTAAAATGCTCTTTAACAAAAGCGGAAAAATGTTTGGTGACATTGGCAACATGCGAAATCTGGCTGAGTTGCAAAGATAATTCAAAAACATGAGAAATAGTTTTTTCGTTTTCAGTGGCGTGAAGAATGAGTTTGTTTAGTTTCTCTTTGAGAAAAGAATTTCTTTCCTGAAGAGTATTAACCTGATGATTGACCAAACTGGCAATTTTTCCATCCAAACTGCTAACTTTTAAGTCTGTTAACAAGTCACGATTTCGGATAAAAAAATCCCTGTGTTCTTGCAAATACTGTATTACTTCAGATTCTGAAATATTGCTTTGTGTCATATTTGTATTTCTCCACGAAAAACGGAGACAGCTTCACCGGTTAAAAGAGTGTCGCCATCATCATTGTATTCTACCACCAGTTCTCCGCCGGGAAGCATGACTTTTACTTTATTTGAAACTTTATTCTCCGACATCATTGCCAGTGCAGAGGTACAAGCTCCGCTACCGCAGGCAAGGGTTTCACCGGTTCCTCGTTCATAAACACGAATTTTCATTGAGTCTGCGGAAAGTATCTCAACAATTTCGATATTAATTCCATTCGGATAGCTTTTTATGATTTCATCATTTAATACATTGAGATTAACATCTTCAATATTCTTTTTCTCTAAAACAAAGTGCGGATTTCCAAAATCAACTTGATACCCTTTTTCATGATCATGCTGAGCGGGAATAATACTTTTCGCCTTTCCCAAATTAACGGTGACCAGACCATTATCATAGACATTTGAAAAAACTTTGCCGGCAAGACCATTCACACAAAACTCGGTTTTTTCAGGGTTTTGCGAATGTAAGTATTTGGCAATACATCTTTGTCCATTTCCGCATTGTTCGGCTTCAGAGCCGTCAGGGTTAAAAAACCGGTAAGAGACATCACAATTATCCTCCTTTGAGTTTTCTAGCAATAGCAATTGATCAAAACCGATGCCGGTGTTTCTGTTTGCCAAAGAAACAATTAAATAAGCTGATGGTTTAAAGTTTTGATGGCGGTTATCAATCAGCACAAAATCATTGCCCAAGCCATGCATTTTTTCAAAAACAATCATAACTTTATTGTTATTTTTGCTCATCAAGCGAAGCATCCTTTTCTTTTTCAGGAAGATACAAATCGCCTTTGTTTCCGCAAGAAGTTAAAAGCGAAACGGCTATAAAACACAAAAACACAAGTCCAAATTTTTTCATAAAAATACTTTTCAATAAATTGAGTAAGAAACTACCATTGAATACTTTTTAAATCAACAACTCGTTGAGTTGGCTATGAAATTTTTGCTATCAAACCCATACCAATTCAGGAGCATGTCTTCATATTTAAAAGCCTCCAAAAACTGAAACCCAACTTTTTTTAGAACCTTATATGAGCCAATGTTTTCGACATGAGCACAGGCGTATATGTGACTTAACTTCATTTCTGAAAAACCATAATTTAATGATAAAAATGCTGTTTTCGTTGCTATACCTTTGCCCCAAAACTTTGGCTTTAAGCGATATCCTAAGTCGTAATAATGAAAATCTTTTCGCAATTTGGTTTCATACTTTAAACCAGACCAACCGATAAACTCTCTGGTTTTTTTGTCAACAACTGCCCAGCGACCAATACCGTTCTCTTGATATTGTTTTCGAATAAAAGAAATAATTTCTTCAATTTCTGCCAAGGATTTAATCGGTTTGCTACCTAAATAACGATGAACCTCAGGGTTCGAGTCCAGCTCAAATAAATCTTTGGCATCAGATTCAACAATTTCTCTAAGTAATAGGCTGTCGGTTTCTGCAAATATTTTCATGACGGGAGATTCGGTTAAAGGTTTATTGTAAAGTGTCAGTCAAAACATTAAAATTCAACCCATGAAAAAACTCGAAAACAAAACAATATTCCTCACCGGTGCTTGTGGAGGATTGGGGTCGTCGCTGGCTTTGGAGCTCTGCAACCAAGGAGCGGATGTGATTATATCGGACAAGAATCCGCGTTCGTTAAATATCATGTGCGATAAAATCATCGAACAAGGCGGACGAGAACCAATAGTTTACCCGATGGATTTAACCGGAGCTTCGCCGAATGACTTTATCCAATTGGCAGAAACGATTGAGAATCAGCTTGGAAAGTTGGATTTCTTGATTCATACTGCTGCGGAATTTAGTGGTTTAACCCTGTTTGAACACTATGAAGCGACTCGTTGGCTCAAAGAGATGCAAATCAACCTGAATTCGCCGATATTTTTAACACAAGCGTTAATACCGTTGCTGAAAAAGTCAAAAGGTACAATTATCTTTACATTAGAGAATCTGGAAACCCTTGAAAAAGCCTATTGGGGAAATTATGGTGTCAGCAAAGCAGCGTTAAATCATTTTGCTAAGACGCTGCAACAAGAACTGGAAAATTCTGATGTGAAAGTTAAAACCATAACGCCACCACCCATGAAAACCCAACTTCGTTCCAAAGCATGGCCGGCGGAAAACGACTCTCACCTTACCATGCCAGAGGAGGTTGTTAAGCTCTATCTAGAATCAGCTTAAATTCTAATCTCACATTTAAAGTTTTTTGCCGGATTAAACAAACACTCAAAACTGAGTGTTTTGTTTTCCTTATTGTAAATAAAAGGCTTGTTGTCATAAGGGTTTAAGTTTTCTGGCTTGTTTAGGATTTCATCAATAAACTCTTCCCCGCCGGCTTGTTTAATTTGAAACTGGAGATTGACTAATCGAATCATGTTGTTGGAATCATGAGCTTTGGCAATGTAGTCGGAATATGCAGGGCTGCTCGTATAATCAACAAATAATTTACCCAAGTAATTATACAGTTGGTGTATTTTGAAATTTCTTTTCATGGGCCCTGGTTTTTTTTCTTTGTGCTTTTGAATGAATTTAGATAATGGAAGATTGCTGATGGATACATTATTTAAAAAGCTTTTAAAATAATAGTTTTTTGTTGCATTTGGCTGAAAAAGCAGTGAATCTAAACTAAAATCATCGGCATTAATTTCATTGAAAATGTTTAATGAATACTTCATCTCATTTTTAAAAACCTTTTCAAAACTAAGCACTTCTTTCGAAAGAGGTTTCACAAGGTTCTCAATTAGGTTTATGTCCTCATGTTCTGTTTTTTTTTCTCGAATAAATTCTGAAAGATAAAACATATCGTTTTTAATTAAATCTATTGCAACCATCTTATCAATCAGATATGAGTCACTACTGGCTATATTTTGCCAAAAATCAAAATCATCGCTCAGCTGTAATATAAAATCTCGATTCGACTTGGTTTGATATGTGTTAACCAAATAAACTTGACTTAGATGGGTTAATAACGAATATTGTGAATATGGCCCCATCGTTCCAAAATATTCGTATGGTTTAAACGAGCTCATTTGCTTAAGCTTTTGGAAACGGTCTATAAGAGCTTTGTATCGTTTGCTATCAAGGATGTTATTCGGTATTGTTGTTTCAAGACAACAAAAGCTCCCAACATCACATCGGTAATATTCATATAGTTCATTATCTGGTGTCGAGTTTTTTGTTCCAAGAATTTCTGCTATAACTTCCTTTTCAAGAGTATAAATTGACTTGTTTTTTGTCTTTTTAATATTCTCATCATACGTTTTAATAATCTCATAACCAGCCTGCATAAAATCCTTCTCATCGGCAGCTGTTAACCCCATGATTCCAAAAAAAACATTGCCCTCCAGTTTTGGCATAGGCTTTTCCTGCATGAGTTTAATAACTTCAGGGTTGAGTTCTTCATCAAATAATCGGCTATTAATAAGCAGAATAAATGATGCAAATAGCAAAAGCGAAATAAGCAGATATTTGATTGTTTTGATGATTTTAGATTTCATGGTAAACCTTTAATTGTTTGACTTATGTTTTCCATCATAAGTTTTGAGGCATTAAAAAACATGAGAAAAATATCTGTAAAACCTCCGCAAATGAAAAAAGAGGGTGGATTAAGGTTACAATTTCAACATGGAAAATTTTTCAGACCAAATAATTACCACAGGGGAATTTCAAATCAACCCACAAACCGGCGAAGTATCTTTTGAAAGCAAGAAGGTTCGCTTTGGTCCTGTAAATATGAAAGTTTTATTGATATTAGTAAAACATGAAGGAGATGTGGTCACTCGAAAAGAGTTGTTTGATAGTGTTTGGAGAAATCAAATTGTCAATGATGATGTGTTGACTCGCTGTATTTCAGACTTAAGACAAAGCCTTACAAAATTGTCAAATAACAAACATCTCATCAAAACAGTCCCCAAAAAAGGATATAAGTGGAGCATTCAAAATACCGAATCTAAGAAAAAAATCGTTCCACATAAAAAGTGGTTTGCTCCCATATTAATTATTTTTTCAGGAATGTTGTTCTTTGCTTTTTTATTTGTCTGGATTATCAATATGTTAAACAGCAGGGATTACACACACATGATATTGGTGCCGCTGGAATACGAAAAACAATCGGCTCTGATTAAAGATAGTATTGAAGAATCTTTGATTAGAAATTCGCTTCAAACAGAAACACTCAGATTTTTTTCCAGAGCAGTGTCTCAACAAAAAGAAAACAGCTTTTACTCTCAAGTTACAAAAGAGTTAAGTGCTCGTTGGCTTATTGAAGGAAAAGTTCGGTTTCATAATAACAAATACAAAATTATTTTACGTTTGGTTGATGTAAAAACAATGTTGGTTTTATTTTCCAAAACCACAGTGAGCTCTGGAGATAATGTTGAAATTGATGTGTTTGTTGGCGAGTTTTTGCATTACGTTGAGAGCTTATAATTATTTTTAAAGTGAAATAAAACAAAGGATAAAATTGAATTAACCACTCTACATTCCTTTAAAAAAAGATATAATGCCCAAATTAAACAGATT
>JAGRJO010000097.1 GCA_020442725.1 Lysobacterales bacterium | reverse complement strand
AGAGGCCTCCCGCAAATGGACTATGCCCATTCGCAACTGGAAGCCTGCTTTGAATCGTTTTGTGATAGAATTTGAAAGTCGCTTAGGTGATTATGTATGAGCGCAGATACACAGAATTGTTTACAGGCTCGTCTCTTCGCTAATTTCTAATAATTTCTTACTTAATTGAGCCAGTAAATTATCACCAAAAATTTCTCCTCTTTGCGAGTTGATTTCTCTAAAATCATCAATTGCTAAAACTATAATTGACAAGGCTTGATAATTATTCTTTTTCTCTTGCCAAATTTGACTCAGTTTGCGATTAAAGGTTTCTCTGTTATCCAATCCTGTTAAGTAATCCTTTTTTTGTAACTCTTCCAACTGAGCCGAGACTGTCTGATACTGTTGTGATTGAGAACGTAATGTCTCATATAAATTTTGTTTAACTAATTTGATTTCACGATTAATGGTTTCGATTGACTTGTAAATTACTTTCAATTCTTCTGGAAGCGTTTCAACATCAGTATCTAATTCTTCACTGTTATAACTAAAGCCCATGTGTTGAATGGCTCTGGAAATATTTGAAAGTCTCTGAGTCCAGTATTTGCTCAGAATCACAGCCACAATTTCTGCTAAGACAATTATAAATATCACCACAATTGAGAATAACGCGATGTAACGATTAATGGCTTCTATTAAATATTTATCATCTTCAAGAAGGATTAGCTTCCAACCCCAATCTAATTTTTCATCATAGAAAAAATAGTTCTTATCGGCGCCAAGATTAATTCTAGTAAAATCCAACCCTATTACTGTTTTCTCATTTTTGGTTGAAGTAAATACAGATAAAGGTTTTAAATTGAGCGAATCTGATGCGAATAACACATTGTTATTCTGATCCAAAAGCACACCTTTATTAAATTCAGACTCATTCAAAAAACTTTTTATCTCTTTGAAATGCTCCAAAAGCATAGAACCTTGGATAATGCCTAATTTATCATTGGATTCAAGATTTGGAACTGAGTGACTAATGACAGCAATATCTTCAGTACCAATCCCTCTTCCCTTAAAACCTGGGGAAATATAGGCAGTATTTGTTTTCATTGCTTCAACAAAATACTCTCTGTCATCAATCATTAATTTGCCGGTTTTGGGTACAGAAAGATGTGATTTTTCAGGTATTGAAACATCAATAACCTCGCCACTACTGTCAGCAATTAATAATGTGTAAAAAAAACTTAATCGGTTATGTGCTGTCTTAAGATGTTTTTTCCTTTCCTCAGGGTTATCCCATACATAAGACATACTATGTACAACTTCGTTTATTGCTAATGAGTTTGAATTGATTTTTACATTAAGATCACTTTTAATCTTGTTGTATAAAACATTGCGTTGGTTTTTCTGATGAGTGTATGCTTCTTGAATTTCAAGGTGAATAATTACGTTAGAGGTACATAAGGTAATTGCCAATAAAATTATCGACAAATGAAGTGCATAAACTTTTCTCAATGTAGTTCTGATACTTTGCCTATCATCGACAAAAAGTTTGTATCCCCATCGATTGGCTATGATTACTGAGGCAATAACCACATTCACCAAGGCGTTAAATATGAGTTTGATATAATACAGGTAGCTTTGATGTTCAAACATTGCATCCAGGTGGTTCCATTGTATTAGGCTGAGTGGAATTCCAACTAAAACCCAATAACATAATGCGCTGAACAATAAATTATTTATATAATTGCGATAGAGGAATGAGATGCATAAGGCTTCTAGCGAATATAAAAGGAATAACCAAAGATTCCAGTTGCTGTCTATTAAAGATAAACTCGAAATGACACCGACCATAAAGGCCGATTTTATATCTCTGTAAACAGCAATAACATAAACAAGAGAAGAAGCTAAAACCAGATTGATTTCATAAAGAAAAAACGGTACTTCCAGCAGATTCAGAAGAGCTCCGAATATACCTAACAGAACCAATTTGAAAAGAATACTCCCTTTAATTTTATGTGTCCCCCGATCCAACCAATCTCGATTTGAACAATACATTGATTAACGTGAGAATTCAACCTAGATAAAAACCGAACCATAAAATTAAACCCTGGAAAATAAATAAGATATATCTATCTAGCTTTTACAGACCAAAAATGAGATAATGGCGAGTTTTGAAATATTTTGGATATCTAAATGAAATTTCTTGATGAATTAGGCGTAAATAAAACCAACCTCGGATCCTGTTTTGGACACAATGACTGGATAGATAATAAAGACTCCGGTTTGATTGAATCATTCAACCCGGCAACTGGGGAGCTAATAGGCTCTGTATATTCAGCGAGTGAAGCTGATTATGAAAAAGTCGTGACTGAGGCTCAAAAAGTATTTAAAGAATGGCGTAAAACACCAGCTCCTAAAAGAGGTGAAGCAGTTCGAGTGATAGGAGATGCGCTTCGTAAACATAAAGACGCGCTCGGGTCATTGGTCGCTGCGGAAATGGGTAAAATCAAATCCGAAGGTGATGGCGAAGTTCAGGAAATGATAGATATGGCTGATTTGGCAGTGGGAATGTCCAGACAGTTATATGGAAAAACCATGCACTCTGAACGCCCCGGGCACAGAATGTATGAACAATGGCATCCACTCGGAGTTGTTGGAATTATTTCAGCGTTTAATTTTCCTGTGGCAGTCTGGTCATGGAATGCTTTTGTGGCTGCTGTATGCGGAAATGTATGTATCTGGAAGCCCTCCCCTAAAGTTCCTTTGTGCTCTATCGCAGTTCAGAATATTTGTAATAAAGCTCTCGAAGAAGCCGGATTTCCTCCAATTTTTATGCTTTTCAATGATGGTTCTAATGAGCTGGCACAAAAATTTGTTGACGATTCTCGAATCAATTTAATTTCGTTTACTGGCTCTTGTCACGTTGGAAAACAAGTTGGCGTTCAGGTTGCCAAACGCATGGGCAGAAGTTTACTCGAATTGGGTGGTAACAATGCTCTAATAGTTGATAAATCCGCTGATTTAAAACTGGCAATTCCTGCAATTGTTTTTGGAGCCGTTGGTACAGCCGGTCAGCGTTGTACAACCACTCGCCGTTTGTTTTTGCATGAAGACATTGCAGATGAAGTGACTGAAAAATTGGTTAATGCATATAAACAAGTCAAAATTGGCAATCCATTAAATACAGATACATTAATGGGACCGTTAATTGATGAAACCTCAGCGAACACGTTTTTGGATGCGGTTCAAAAAGCAAAGGATTCAGGTGGTGAAGTTCTAACAGGTGGAACAAGAGTCGATGGCGAAGGTCACTTTGTTACGCCTTGTATCATTAAAGCACAAGCGGATTGGCAAATTGTTAAAGATGAAACGTTTGCTCCAATTCTTTATGTTATGACATTCTCTGATATTGATAAAGTGATCGAAGAGCAAAATGACGTGGTTCAGGGTTTATCTTCAGCATTATTCACCAATGATTTGCGTCATGAAGAGAAATTCTTGTCATCATTTGGTAGTGATTGCGGAATTGCGAACATTAATATTGGTACCAGTGGTGCTGAAATTGGTGGAGCCTTTGGTGGTGAAAAAGAAACCGGAGGTGGCAGAGAAGCCGGTTCTGACTCATGGAAAGCGTACATGCGTCGTCAAACCAATACAATCAACTATTCTACTGAATTGCCGTTAGCACAAGGCATTAAATTTAATCTTGATTAAAATAGCTTAATTGGGGAAACATACTGTTTCCCCTTTTTGATTATGTTTGAATATCTCGGAAGAAAGTTTTTACAGCAATTACCATCTGAAATGGCTCATGACTTCAGCATCAAGTTGTTAGGTAGTCCATTGTCTCTTATTGCTTGTCAAAAAACCATTGAGAATCCTGTAGAGCTTTTCGGTTTAAAATTTATTAATCCTGTTGGACTTGCGGCAGGTTTTGATAAAAATGCGGATGCGATCAGCGGGTTGTCAAAACTTGGATTTGGTTTTCTTGAGTTTGGAACAGTGACGCCAAAACCCCAACCTGGCAATCCCAAGCCAAGGTTATTTAGATTGCCAAAAAATCAGGCAATTATTAATCGTATGGGATTCAATAACAAAGGTGTGGATTATCTAGTCAAGCAACTTAAGAAAAATCGACCTGATGCCGTTTTAGGAATAAATATAGGTAAGAATAAAAATACTCCGAATGAATCTGCCGTTGATGATTATTTGTATTGTTTTAATAAAGTATGCCTGCTTGCAGATTATGTAACAATCAATATTTCATCACCGAACACTGCTGATTTGCGTCAGTTGCAAGAAACTGAAAAACTCTCACACCTACTGGGAAAACTCAAACAGGCGCAAACTGAAACTCAAAAAAACAATAATAAATATACCCCTATTCTCGTTAAAATCGCTCCGGATCAGGACGAACAAAACACCATCTCAATCGCTGAAACAGTTAAAAATTTAGGAATGGATGGAATTATATGTACAAATACAACGGTTTCACGTGAAAGTCTGTTTGATGAAAATGATATTAACCAGACCGGCGGATTAAGCGGAAAGCCTGTTTTATTGAAATCCAATGAAGTGATTCGAATCGTTCGTTCGACAGTTGGTCCGGATTTCCCGATTATTGGTGTTGGCGGAATTTTGACAGAAGAGGATGCAATGAGTAAAATACACGCAGGTGCAAATCTACTGCAAATTTATACCGGCCTGATTTACAAAGGACCTGAATTAATCAAGAATATTAATAAGACAATCTTGTCAGAAAAGAATTAATTACATGAAAGTAAAAGAAAATTTTAACCTAAAAAAACATAATACATTAGCTTTAGACTGTTTTTGCGACCAATTTATTTTGGTTGAGAACTTACACGATGTGGAGCAAATCGTTCCATTTGTTGGGAAGCAAGGTATCTTTGTTCTGGGTTCAGGAAGCAATATTGTTCTGACAAAAAACATAGAAAAGCCTGTGGTTCATCTGACTTCCAGATTTCATGCCAGAGTGGCCGACGGAATCACTGTTGCCTGGGCAGGCTCAAAATGGAGTGATTTTGTTATGTGGGCTGCAAAAAAAGGACTTGGCGGCATTGAAAATCTGGCTGCAATTCCCGGAACAGTTGGCGGAGCTCCTGAACAGAACATAGGTGCTTATGGTGTTGAAGTTAAGGATACAATCGTTTGGGTCGAAGTTTTCAACTATCGTACCAATGTTTTCCAAAGGCTCAGCAATGCAGAGTGTCGATTTATGTATCGAAGTAGTATTTTCAGAGAAACTGAGAACCCTTGGATTATTACCAGAGTCGCTTTTGAGTTAAGACCAAACTCTGAAAAGAACCTGTCTTATGATGGTATTAAAGCTGAATTGAAATCACGAGATATTCTTGATCCATCGTATCTAGATATTGCAAATGCAGTTACAGCCATCAGACAAAGAAAATTACCCGATTATACAGAGTTGCCAAATGTCGGAAGCTTTTATAAGAACCCAATTATTGATGAAAAACAATATAAAAAGTTATCCAGAAAATACGATGATATTGTTGCCTACCCTCTTGAAAACAACCACTTTAGGTTAAGCGCAGCTTGGCTATTGGAAAAATGTGGCTTTAAAGGACATCGTATGCATGAGTGCGGGTTTTCTGATAAACATGCTTTAGTTTTAGTTAATTATGGCAATGCAACCGGCAGAGAAATCATCAGTTTGAGTAAAGAAGCCATTCGATCTGTGAACCAAAAATTTAAAATTAAGCTAAAGGTTGAACCGCAGGTTGTATAAAGCTTGAAGCTAACTTGTATTTTATAGGTTTTCGAGTAAATAACACCTTTCTAAAAGAAAATCACAACCTTGTTCCTGAAACTTTGGTTCTTCATTAATAATGTCGATTTCTTCGAGTAATCTAATATTGAAATAATCTTTATAAAACTGATTCACTTTCTCAATTGTTGTAGAAAATGGAGGGCCAGTTGGACCTCTTTTTTTCTCAAACTCTAATGTAATCAACAAAGTTTTTACATTTTCATTAAATAACTCATACATTTTCTTAGTATATCTTTTCGCAATATCATCGGGTAATGCGATAAATGCAGCTCGATCATAAACAGCTTTGGTGTTTTCAAGCATATCGTGGTTCAAATTAAAAAAATCACCCTGATAAATCCGAATATTTTGATACTCATACCGAACAAACTTCTCTTCAAATATTTTGGTAAAATTAATTTGATTTTCTGCAAAGAGTTGTTCAACTGCCAATTCACTTAATTCCACACCAATAACTTTATAGCCCAAGTCATTTAACCAAAGCATGTCTATACTTTTGCCACAAAGCGGAACAAAAACTGTATCGCCTTTTTCTAAGGATAAAGAATTGAGATACTTTATCAATAAAGGATGAACTGAATTCTTATGAAATCCGGTTTGATTATTTTGCCACTTTTCCAGCCAAAAATCTTTTTGCATTATTATGTGTTTCCGCTATTGAATTAAATAGATTGCTCGTATATTCTAATGCCAATTAAAAAACAGAACCATAAAGTGACAAAAAACTTACCAAATATTTTAACCGTTTCCAGAGTTGCTCTCATACCGGTGATGATATTGTTTTTTTATTTGCCCTTTGAGTGGAATCGAATAGCTGCTTGTACTGTTTTCTTCTTCGCTTCTATCACAGATTTTTTTGATGGATATTTTGCTAGGAAACACAAAACATATTCTCGATTCGGAGCTTTTTTAGATCCTGTCGCCGATAAAATTACAGTCACAACAGCTTTAGTCATCCTTTTACAAGATCACCCTACTATTTTAATGATGATTGCTACCACAGTGATTATCGGACGTGAAATTACTATTTCAGCACTCCGAGAATGGATGGCTGAATTAGGTGAAAGAACAGCAGTTAATGTGGCATTCATCGGCAAAGTGAAAACATTGTTTCAGATGTTCGCAATCGGTTTTTTACTCTACGAGAGGGACTTATGGGGCATGCCTGTTTATATCATCGGGCTGACTCTTTTATACATTGCAGCAGCTTTAACTTTATGGTCAATGTATGTTTATTTAAGAGCGGCTTGGCCGATGATGAAAGAGACAATATAGATTCTCAAATAAAGTCAAAATAAACACTTTTTTTGAAACTTAATTGTTGACAAATCAACTTCTCAATATAAAATGTGCAAACTCTTTTGCGGGAATAGCTCAGTTGGTAGAG
>JAGRJO010000096.1 GCA_020442725.1 Lysobacterales bacterium | reverse complement strand
TAATTATTCTCGGTAAATGATAGGTGCAGTTATGAAAAAAATTAGCAAATTAATGTTTGTTATCATCTGCGGATCCACTTTTTGTGGTTTTACAAGCTATAGCTTAGCAGATGTATTTACTCTTACCCCGCAAGTCGGGCCTTCTGTGATTTCAAATGGGATTGATGACACCAATAAAGTAAAAATATTACGACTTCCTGATAAGACTTTAATTAGCGTTTACGGACAGTCCCAATTCATGGCGAATGATGCTTATGATGTGAAATCAAGAGAGGTCAGGAAGCCTTGGGATTTGGTTGTTCAATATTCGATTGACGAAGGGGAAACTTGGTCTTCTCCTATGAACTTCGATAATACAGCGATGTTCAGTTCAGCCTTGGGAATTATTGAGAGTAGCGGTCCTCCTCCATTGTTTCCAGCCGGAAGTGCCAATGAAGGTTATGTTGATTTATCATCTGATCCCAGAGCCGTCAGTTATCCCGGTGATTCAGATAAACCTCAGGTTTTTAATTCGGGTAATAACATTGTTGTCACTTGGAATAGTAAGTATTGTCCTGCTAACCCGACGCTACCGCCGGGTGAACAACGATTCATAACTTATTTGGAGTTGAACGGCATCACAATCCCTTACGCCTGTCTTTGGGTCTCAAGATTGCAATGGAATTCTTCAATACAACAGTTTAATGCAGTTGGTGATTTGGGCGAACTCTATAAGACAGAACAGCTTACCAGTGGTTTTCGTGATGTGAAACAAGATGTTCCAATTCCTCAAAAGACTGGTTTTGCAGTTGTTTGGCAGGAAGATCCGTTAGGATTGCAACTCGGTGGTTCGGATGGTCCGGGTTCCGGTGCATCAGGCGCATAAACAACCGGAGGAACTGACTTGTTCTATATGGCATTAGATACTAACAACAATAGTACAGTTGACTTTATTGCTAATGACTGGTCAACTCCGGTTCGATTTACCAAAAACCAAGAGTCAAACGGAGAGTTAAATGGTCCGGATAGAACATCTCACGGCCCTGGGATTTATGAAACAGGTAAGGCTTCAGCATCGCGTGCAAATATTCGTCTCATCGGCAGAAGAGCATTAATTGCCTGGGAAGAAAGAAAAAGTACAACCGGAATTGATGATGGGAAGTATATTCGTTATCACTCATGGCCTGAATTTACAAATACTGCTGACTTCCCTATAAATGGTTGTATCATTAGTAAACCAGATGAAAATGGTCGCCGTGTCAGAGTGCTGACTCAAGCCTTATCCAGTGGACAAACAGGTATAGTTTTCGCCTATAAACAAGGAGAATATTCTGAAGGAGGTCCTTCGGATATTATGATTCGTCGAGCAGTAGGTGGTTTTGATCCGATTCATATTCTACCTGCTGTAGACAGTACGGTTGTTGGAGTGTATGGTGAAAAGTGTCGTGCTCATGTGAATAATCAGGATGAGGACAATATTGGAGATGATGAGTTGGTTGATGATCCTCTGAATGATGTAACAAATAGTCCTGCAATAAATTTCAGTGGCTCAGAAATTTACAATGGTTATCCGGGGATGGCAGAATCCGCAACTACTGGTTTGAATCCTTATGAAAACGCTCTTGCTCATCGTGGTCAGATGAAAGGTGAGAATGTCGTCATTGGTTTTTCTCACACACCTGATCAAGCGAGATTCGATTTTCTTTCGGATTCAGTTCCATACAATTTTTACATTAAAAGTTCACAAGATGGTGGTGCGACATGGTCTCCTGCTATTAACTTCTCAAATCTAACCGAGGAAAGCGGAGTCAGTGTCAGGGAACCAAGAATCGTTGGCACATCCAGTACCGGTCCGGGTTGTACTGATCCGAATAATATTACTGATATTACGGATTGTCAAAATGCTCAAATCATGTATATAGGATTCGGGTTACAGACCAATGTGACAAATATTGATGTGACTGAAGATGTTGATATTTATATGGGAGTGACTCATAACGGAGGTCTTTCTTACAGTCCTATACAACACATTACTGCTGGTAATGTGATTGGAGGAATGCCTGATGCGGTTCCTGATTTCGAAACTCAACTAAAAGTTCGACCTGATGGCCAGCAAGCATTTGTGGTGTGGACTTCAGCTCCTGTTGTTACAGATGATGTTGCATTCCGTGAACTGGAATTGATTGATATTATCTTTAAAAACGGATTTGAATAGTAAAAATACTAACTTCAAATGAAAAAGGCGGGTGAATTCCCGCCTTTGGCTTGAGTGATAAAAAACTACCAGTGAACTCCTCGCATTAATGACGCAAATGCGACTTGCTCCGGCGATGTTGGTCTGCCAGAAGGTTTCTCGCCTTTTGCAGCAGCAGAATCCGGGAACATGTTAAATGCAGTATTCATTACAACTTCCATGGATTTTGGTGCAACTGCGTGCATGACTTGACCAAAAATACCCAGTCTCGTTGCAATTCGTTGCGGACGACGAATAATTGCATCCTTGACCATATCGGCAGCTTGTTCCGGTGAAATGGTTGGAACATTGTCATAAATTTTGGTTGGGGCAATCATTGGGGTTCTCACCAGTGGCATATTGATTGTAGTGAATGCGACATTGCTATGATTGAATTCAGCAGCCGCACAACGAGAAAACGCATCTAATGCCGCTTTGGATGCCACATAAGCTGAAAATCTTGGGGCATTAGTTAATACTCCAATTGATGAAATATTCACCACCTGACCATGTCTTTTCGATGTCATTCCGGGTAAGAAGCCCATGATTAAACGCAAGCAACCAAAATAATTTAACTGCATGGTTCTTTCATAATCATGGAAACGATCGTAGCTTAATGCAATGGAACGACGAATGGATCTACCGGCATTGTTAACCAGAATATCAATCGGTCCTAAATCATTCAGAATATTTTCTACCAGTTTATCGCAAGAAGTCATATCCGATAAATCAGCGGTGTAGTGCGATGATTTGCCACCTTCTTTTTTGATAATTGTCGCAGTTTCCAGTAACTTTTCTTCCCCGCGCGCAACCAGAATGACATGTGCACCGGCTCTTGCCAGCATGATTGCCGTCGCCTGTCCTATACCGGAAGAAGCGCCGGTAACAACAACCAGTTTATTTTTAACTCTTCCTTTTAAACTGCGATCAATAAATAAATCCGGATCTAGATTTCTTTCCCAGTAATCCCAAAGTCTCCAGGCATACTTCTTCAATTTTGGAACTTCAATTCCGGTTCCTTTGAGGAGCTTTGCAGTTTCACGATTATCAAATCGGGTCGGATAGTTGATAAAGCTGAGAACACCTTCAGGTATGCCGAGTTCTTTCATCACCTGAGCTTTAATCCGGCGTACCGGTGACAACATCATCAAACCGGATTTCACTGCTTTAGGGATGAAATTAAAAACTCTGGCATCAATTCGCATAGTCATTTCAGGAGCATGAGCCGCTCGTGAAAAGATGTTTAAAACCTCGCCTATCTTGAGGGGATTTGGATCAGTCAAGTGAAAACATTTACCGTCTTGTCCCTTAACATGAGCAATATGATCCATTGCATTAACCACATAATCGACCGGAATCATGTTCAAACGACCACCTTCAAGTCCAAGAGTTGGCATCCAGCGAGGCATAAGGCGACGCATTTTTTGAATCAATTTGAAGAAATAATAGGGGCCGTCGATCTTATCAATTTCACCGGTTTCAGAATGTCCCAAAACCATGCCCGGACGATAAATTCGGAAAGGAACTTTACATTCACGTCGAACCACACCTTCAGAGTCATGTTTGGTACGAAAATAGGGATGCTCGAGACCGGTTGCTTCATCAAACATATCTTCACGGAAAACACCGTTATACAGACCGGCAGCTGCAATCGAAGAAACATGATGAAAGCATTTTGCATCAATTTCATCAGCGAGTCCAATGGCATTTCTGGTGCCTTCGATATTAGCAATCTCTTGCTCCTCATAAGAGGCTTTCATATCATAAATGGCAGCCAGATGGAAAAAATGCTGCACCTTACCTTTAAGCTCGTCTTTGCTTTTTTTGCTGATACCCAGATTCGTTTTACCGATATCACCGGTAATGGCAATCACTCTGTCTTTTGGAGCATCAATTCTTTCCAATAAATCTTTGAGTTTCTTTTTTGAACCCGAACGCACAAGAACATAGATTTTGCCTTTGCGGTTAAATAATTTTTTTAAGAAATGCGAACCGATAAATCCTGTAGCTCCGGTAACAAAATATGCCATAATCTCCACCCTTTAATAAATATTTGACGATTGTTATTATACATGGCAAAATTAAACTTTGAAGTTAAAACTACAGGAAAATATTGATGAGTGATTTAAAGCAACAATTCGATCAGGCTCTCGCCGATGTTAAAACGCTATCTGAAAAGCCCAATGATGATATGATGTTGACTCTTTATTCGCTATACAAGCAAGCTACCGAAGGTGATGTCACTGGTGATCGTCCCGGTTTTTTTGATTTTGTTGGTGGTGCGAAATACGATGCCAGAGAAGCTCTCAAAGGCATGAGTTCGGATGATGCCATGCAGAAATACATTGATACCGTCAAAGGTTTGTTAGGCTAGCTTTTAAATCTTGTGAAAACCAAGGATAGAATTATTGCCACAGCATTACGCCTTTTTAATGAAGAAGGTGAGCCTAATGTGACAACCAACCACATTGCTGATGAGATGGATATCTCGCCCGGCAATCTTTATTATCACTATCGCTCTAAGGACGACATTATCTGGCAGATTTTTCTGGATTATGAAAAGAAAATCAATCAGGTTTTGACACCGGATGAAAACTTAAATTACACTTCAATGGAGGATATGTGGTTTTATCTTCACATGATTTTTGAAGTGATATCGGAATATCGTTTTTTGTATCGAAATCTTATTCAGTTGATGAATCGGATTGAATTCCTGAAAAGACATTTTCGCCGTATTTTGGCAAGAAAATCACAAACAGCTCTCAACATCATGAAACATCTGGCTGAAATCGGATCACTCAATGCCGATGACGAAACCATTGCATCTCTTGCTGATCAGGTGGCATTAACAGCCACATTCTGGTTGAACTATTCGATAGCTATTTATGATGATAATTTTGATGAAGAGAAAAAATTATCTCACGGAATTTTCCAAGTCATTCGGATTGTTGCGCCATTCCTGAATGAAGAAGACAAGGAAAATCTGAATCAGCTTTCTGCTCAATATTTATAACAATAATACGAATTATAACAAATACTTATGAATGAAAAATTTATGCGTAAAGCCATAGAGCTTTCGATTGCGAATGTCAAAAACAACACCGGCGGACCATTCGGAGCTGTGATTGTAAGAAATGGGGAAATCATTGCAACTGGTGCAAACTCTGTAACTAATAAAAATGATCCCACAGCTCACGCCGAAGTCGAAGCCATCAGAAATGCCTGCCAGATCTTAGGCACATTTCAATTGGATGATTGCGAAATCTACACCTCGTGCGAACCGTGCCCTATGTGTTTGGGGGCTATTTATTGGTCCAGACCCAAAGCTGTTTATTACGGTAACACTAAAAAAGATGCTGCTAAAATCAACTTTGATGACCAGTTTATTTATGACGAGTTGGATTTGCCGCTCACTCAACGCAACCTGAAAATGACACAGCTACTTCCCGAAGAGGCCATTGAGGCTTTTGAATTGTGGAAAAATAGCATGGAAAAAGTGGAGTATTGATTTTCAAAGCTGCTGAATATTCTCAAGGAAGCGGATATCATCAAATACACCGGTTTTGTTGAATTTCAGGAGTTGTATTTTTTCGCGTTTTTTTGCAACAATTATGATATCAATATTCGATTCCTTGAGTCTTAGGATGATATCTTTAAGGGTAAATATTGCAGTTAAATCCATGAAGGGGATATTGGAAATATCAATTACGAAACGTTTAATATCTAAAGTTTCATTGACGTTTCTTTCAAATGCAATACTTGAGCCGAAAAAGAACACACCATTGATACTCAAAATTCGAGTTGATGAACCTAAATCATCTGATAATGAATTCAATGGTTCATTAACCAAGGTAATTTGAGTTTCTCGAGTGATTCTGTAAACAATGAGCAGGGAAGAAAGAATTATGCCTACGCCCACAGCTGTTATTAAATCTATAAATACAGTGACAAAAAACACAACCAGCATAACTGCTAAATCATGGCCCGGACTGCTTTTCCAAACACGGATGAATCTGTAATCAATAATGTCGATTCCGACTTTAATCAGAATTCCTGCCAGTAATGCCATTGGAATTTTCTCCGCAATCGGTGTAAAAAACACAACCACAAGAAAAATAACGACACTGTGTGTGATACCTGATATTTTATTGGTTCCTCCGCTTTTAATATTGATAACTGTCCGCATGGTTGCTCCGGCACCGGGAACGGCTCCAAATAAACCGCAAACACTATTACCCAAGCCTTGTGCGATTAGTTCTTTATTCGGTTTGTGTTTGGTGTGAGTGATAGAATCTGCGACTACTGATGTCAATAATGTATCAATGCTTCCCAATACTGCTAACGTAAAGCCAAGAACTATAATTTGCTGATAACTCTCAAGTGAAATAGCAGGAGTAATTATATCGGGTAACTTTTGAGGGATCTCACCGATGGTTTGTACATCCAAACCCAGATAAATAGAAAGCGGAGTAAGACAGAACAAAGCGATCAAGGGCGATGGAATTATTTGTGCAATCTTGCGAGGTGTAAAAAACATTATCAACAAAGTTGCAATTGAAATTCCTGCCGAATCCCAATTAATGTTAGCTATATTTTGAGCCAGAGAGGAAAATATTTGTATCACCGAGGCTTCACTGGGCACTCCGAAAAAAGGATTTATCTGTAAAACAATTATTATTACTCCGATTCCACTCATAAAACCGGAAACGACCGGATATGGAATATACTTAACAAACTGTCCAATACGGGAAATGCCGAATACAATTTGAAAAATACCGGCAAGAATAATAGTCGTAGCGATTAAGCGAATATCATTATGCAATGTAATGATTGTCGATGCTATAATCACTGTCATTGGTCCGGTTGGTCCCGATATTTGAGTGGGTGTTCCACTAAACAGTGCTGCAATAAACCCTAAAATAATCGCACCGTTGATTCCGGCAGAGGCTCCCATACCACTGGCAACACCAAAAGCCAGACCTAATGGCAAAGCGATAACCGCAGCAGTAAAACCACCAATTATGTTATT
>JAGRJO010000095.1:3369-7251 GCA_020442725.1 Lysobacterales bacterium | reverse complement strand
TTTTTCAATCATAGCCAGATTTTTTTCAGAGTTTTTAATCTGCCTTTCATATAAATTTGGCTCTAAATCGAAAATTTCCTCGTCATATCCGTTCACACCTTGTTGACCTGAGAACTCAGGAGCGAATTGAGCATTGGATTCAAGAATTTTGTAGGCTATTTCGTTAGATCTTTCAATCCAGTCTTTATTTCCCGCAATACTAAGAGTTGTTGTAATTAAAAGTAGTATTGCAATAAATAGATTTTGTATTTTTGTTTTCATGTTTTCACTCAAATTATGAAGTTTGAGGAATTATAGTTTCAGTTTTATTGCAAAAGAATATGCTATTGGTAACGTATTGGAGATGTGTTAATCAAAATTGAAAATATTGTATGAATTTATTATCAGTTTGTTATAATCATGTTCAACAATAACAAATACAAACCCATTAACCGCAAACTATGCAGTTCAATATTAACAATAAAAGCCTTTCTGCAATCAGTCAGCAACAGTTGTCTGAGTTGTTTGCCGTGTCAGTTGAATTTATTAATAAAGGTTTGGAAAGTTTATTGAATTCTCTTCAAGGAGCATTGTTGGTTATCGAGCAAAATGCCTCCTCAGATTATCATCACTCCATTGATTCCAACTCGATAAAAATTCTTATTCAAGATAGTTTGCTTCTTAAAGAGCGATACGTCAGTCAATTAAATCATATTTTTAATAACTTCACAGAAAGTGGTTGGAACGACGAAGTCATAAAATTTTTAAGACTAAATTTATCCGAACAGGAAACTGAGAAACACGGTTTAGATTTACTTGATAATTTGGTGGAGAAGTGTCAAGTCAACTTTCGCAAAGAAATCAATGAGGTATTGCATAAGTTTGAACAGTTTACAAATGGTGAAAAACTGACATTAAAACAAATGCCACTGTCACCATTGGTTATTAGTCGTATATTATTTACAGTTCTAAGCGACTGGGATATCAGTCTGAATGTGAAAAAAATAATTTACAATTCTTTTAATCTCAATATTTTGCAACAAATGGGTTCTTTATATGAAAAAGTTGGAAAGTTTGAGGTAGATCATTCCAATCAGAATTCAAAAATATCAATTGTCCGAAATAGTAAACCACCATCAAAAATTGAAATCAATGATTTGAAATTTAAAAGATTACTGGACTTTTATAAGTTAAAAAATTACTCAGAGTCTGAAAATGATTATTTGACTCAAGAAATCATCACGAAATCTTTTGAGCTCTTGTTTACAAAACTGCCGGATGAGAAGAAGCAAGGCTATTACAGCAGCAATGAAATTATTAATGCAGTTGTAAAAATTTCTCAAAAATTAAATTCTGAAACCATTAATAAGAAATTACACCCAAAAGTTTTTACTGGATTAAAAATCACTGAATTTTTGTTTCAGTCTATTGTAAAAGGCTCAGGACTACCTCAATCTCTCAAACCGATTCTTAGCTCAATAGAGAAATCAGTGTATCTGGCTGTTGGTAGCGGTTCGCAAGTATTCTCAGACACTGACAACTCACTCAGGAAAATATTAAACTCTTTTTCACGAATTCCTGATGAGTTTAGTAGTACAGATAAATATATCCTCAAGTATGTGAAGAAACTTGAAGAACTTGAAGAAAAGATCAATCAGCAATATGAATTTTCAGATCAATTTTACAACGACTTATTTGAAGAATATCAGGATTTTCTAACGAGGCAGATGAAAAAAAATCGACTCATTCAGAAACGAGTTAAGGAAAAGGAGCAAGGTCGAGAACATATACTTAGAATTAAGAAAAAAGCAGCTGTCATTTTGGATAAAAAAATGATTGGAAGATATATGCCGGAATTCATCCGTAATCTGCTCATTGAGCAATGGCATAATGTTTTGACTTTGGACATGCTGCGCAATTCAGAAGATAGCAATTCGCTTCAGTCTAAAGTTCAATTTGTTGATTTTCTGCTCAATCTATCAAATCCACAAAAACCAGGAACAGCCGAAGAAATCTCAAAAATTGTGGAAATATATAGTGAGGGTTTAATGCTGGTTGCTTTCAATCCCAATGAAGTGAAGTCCAAAGGTCAGGAGCTTTTTGATACACTTGTATCGTTTCATGGATTGACAAAGAAAAAGAAAGTAGGTGTTCCATTTAATATTGTCAGACACGTTCAACAAATTCAAAATAGTGCTTTGGTTGAAGATTTTCAAAATAATAAAGAGGCAACAGCGGACTCATATTATTTAAAAGCCAAATCTTTAAAAACAGGCGATTGGTTGGAATTCATTGAGAAAAATAATAAAAATCGTGTCAAAATTTCATGGATTAGCCCAATTTCAGGAAATATTTTATTCGTCAATGAGAACGGAATTCGAGTTGCAGACAAATCAATCGACGAAGTTGCGCAAGGGTTTAAAAATAACACCTGTATTGAGTTGAAAACTCAGCCGATTATCGACAAAGTTTATGCAGAGTTGATTAAAAGAGACCTTAGCTCGATTCGTACGACATTAAAAACATGACTCTAAAACAGCATCTTTGCGTTATAAATTTTGCCAATAACGAGTTATTGACTGCAATTCAAGTCTTAATCTGCTATTTTATAGTCAGTTTTAACAAAGCCGTAGAATCGAGCAAAGGTCTCTAAAAGAATTTCTATTCAGTAACTCTTATCTTTCATTGATGAGAAACTGCAATTTCTCTAATTCTATTCAATAGTGAAGACAAGCCATTGCTTCGGGTTGGTGATAAATGTTTATCCAAACCAATCTCAGAAATAAAATCCGGCTTAAGGTTTAAAATTTCATCAGGTGTGTGATTGGAATAGACACTCAAAACCAAAGCCACTAAACCGGAAACGATAGCAGCATCACTTTCGGCTCTGAACTGAATCTTTCCATCATTGATATCAGAAACCACCCAAACTTGTGATTGGCAGCCTTGTAATTTATTGGTTTCTATCTTTTCTTCTTCTGCAAGTGGAGGAAGTTCTTTTCCCAAGTCGATGATATACTGATATTTTTCCATCCAATCATCAAAGATTGAAAAATCGTCAATTATTTCCTGTTGAGTCTTCATTTTTTGACGCTCCAGCGTGTTCCTTCGGGTGAATCTTCCAAAATAATATTCATATCGTTTAATTGTTCACGAATTTCATCCGATTTGGACCAATCCTTATTAGCTCTTGCCAAATCTCTTTCCTTGATGAGTTGTTCAATTTTATCTCTATCAATATCCTCGGACTTGAACCAATCTTCCGGGTCTTGTTGAAAAAGTCCAAGCAGATTGCCGGTACTGAGCAATTGTGATTTGTATTTTTGTTTGTCTGAATCAGTGTCAGCTTTTGCTAAAGACTTGGCAATTTTATTGATTTCAGCAAATGCCATTGGCGTGTTTAAATCATCATCCAAAGCACTTACAACTTCCTCAGGAATATTTTCATTACCAATATTTGCTGAAACTGATTGATTATCACGCAACGTGGCATAAATACGGTCTAAGGTTTTCTGTGACTTATGAATTGACTCCTCAGACCATGTAACGGTTTGGCGATATTGTGCACTCAGCAACAGCCAGCGAATGACTTCGCCTTTGTATTGTTCAGCAACGTCTTTAATCAGAAGAATGTTTCCAAGAGACTTGGACATTTTCTGCTGTCCCATGTTTATCATGCCGTTGTGGAGCCAATAATTTGCAAAAGAATCAGTGCCATTAGCACAACAACTTTGAGCCACTTCATTCTCATGGTGTGGAAAAATCAAATCTCTGCCTCCGCAATGGATATCAATCACGTCACCAAGATGAGATTTACACATGGCTGAACATTCAATATGCCAACCCGGACGACCTCTTCCCCAAGGACTGTTCCAACCCGGCAAATCATCATCTGATGGTTTC
>JAGRJO010000095.1:0-3358 GCA_020442725.1 Lysobacterales bacterium | reverse complement strand
GCAGGATGTTTTTTATAAGGAGCAACTTCGACTCTGGCTCCGGCAATCATGTCCTCAATATTTCGGTTTGATAGAGAACCGTACTTATCATAGGTTTCAACAGCAAAAAGGACATGTCCTTCAGCGGCATAAGCATGACCTTTCTCAATCAAGGCCTGAATCATAGCAATGATTTGCGGAATATGTTGGGTTGCATAAGGTTCAATATCCGGAGGTAAAACACCCAGTTTGGAAATGTCGTCATTATAAATTTTTGCGTACTTTTCAGCGTATTTTTTGATATTTACACCAAGTTCTTTTGCTGAGTTGTTTATTTTGTCATCAATGTCAGTGATGTTTCTGGCGTAAGTTACTTTGGGATAATGATATTTCAACAACCGGTATAAAACATCAAAAACAACAGCCGGTCTGGCATTACCGATATGTGCATAATTATAAACTGTCGGGCCACAAAGATACATAGTGACAGAGTTCGGATTGATAGGTGTGAATGTCTCTTTTTGACCTGTTTTCGTATTATATAAGTTGATTGACATCGTGTTTTACTAGCAAAATTGTCTCAAAAGCGTATTTTAATTCATATACATTCTCAGTGTAAGGTAAAAATTAAAATCAAAAAAGAAAACCAAATTTTATAGATATTACTCAATTTAGGAGTTATCATTACTAATCGAGTAATCAAGATTTGTTATGGGAATGGAAAAAGACATATTTAAGCAAGGTCATGGCTCGGATGAGCTTTATTTCGGTGAAAGGGTGCATAACACCAATTTCTTTAAACTCGATGTGGAAGCATTGACTCGTTTTTTAGACTATTGTCATCGTCGAAAATTTCCCAAAAAATCAACCATTATTCGCCCCGGAGATTTAGCAAACACTCTCTATTACATTGTTTCAGGTTCAGTTACTATTTCTTATGAAAATGAGGAAGGTAAGGAATTAATTCTTGCCTACTTGAATGCCGGAGATTTTATCGGTGAAATGGGCCTGTTTATGAGCACTGAAAAACGTGAAGTGATGGTTAAAACCCGTGAAAAATCAGAACTTGCGGAAATCGGTTATCAAAGGCTTGGACATTTAATGCTGAATGAGCTCAAAGGAGATGCTGCTCAAATTCTCTATTTTATCGGCACTCAATTGACACATCGTTTATTACAAACCAGCCGTAAAGTACATCGTTTGGCTTTTCTTGATGTCACAAATCGCGTTTCCAGAACTTTATTAGATTTATGTGGTGAGCCGGCTGCTATGACTCATCCCGATGGAATCCAAATTAAAATTTCACGTCAGGAGATTGCTAAAATCGTCGGATGTTCGCGTGAAATGGCAGGTCGTGTTTTGAAGGACCTGGAAGATCAAGGTGATCTTGAGGTGCGGGGACACACCATAGTGGTTTTACATGACCGCTTAAAACATAGAGTTTAACTCGAAATCCTTTTTGATCACTATTTTTTAAATTTGCATGGCTCTAAATTCTGTGACTTGGTTTGCAGAATTAGAGTCATTTTGTCTTTTCTCCTAATATTTTTAAAAAAGTTTAAACAAATCTAATTTTTTATCGAATGTTGCAGGTAATACTAACTGGAGATAAAAAAATGCCGATTATTAAAATTAATACAACACTCATTCTAGGGTTCTTTATATTACTAATTTCCCAACAATCCCACTCAGCTTTCTTTGTTGTTGACCGATTTGAAGATGCACCAGATTCAGGAATTAACGGAACTTGTGCAGGAGTCAACATGGTTGGCGATGTTTGTTCACTAAGAGCAGCCATCATGGAAGCGAATGCTTCTGTGGGAGCTGATACTATTTTAGTTCCTCAAGGAAGTGAGTTTGTTCTCAATGTTCTTGGTGAGAATGAAGACAATGCAGCAAGTGGTGACTTGGATATTTATGGTGAAATTACCATTATCAATGGAATTGATGGCTTCGTAATCAACGGCAATGGTACAGACCGTATTTTTCATGTTCATGATGGTGGAAAACTGACATTGGAGAATGGAACATTGAAAAATGGTGCTGCCAACACCGCACTCACTTTTGAAGGTGGTGCCGTTAAAGTAGAAGATAATGGAATCTTTATCACAGACGATGTGAAATTTGTTGATAATCTCGCCAATCGTGGCGGAGCGGTTTTTAATGATGGAGATGTTTTGCTAGAAAACAGCTATTTGCATCATAACGCAATCACCGATGAAAATACTCCAATCAATCTCACAGCCAGAGGCGATGCCATATTAAATCGCCATGTGATGTGGTTATTAAGCACAACCGTTGCTCATAATGGAACGCTTTTTACAAATTCAGGGAATGCTCCATTGCTAAACGGAACGTATGCCATTCATGCAAACCCAAACGGAAATGCAGCTCCGCAACCAACCACTTTAATCTATAATTCAACAGTTGCTCAAAACAAATACTCGGGAATTTATTCGGATCAAGGTATAACAGTTATTGATAAATCAACAATTGCCAATCATCCCGGTCGCGGATTGCGTTTTTTCAGAGACCCTGATCATGCTGGTGAGGTTCAATTGCAAATTAAATACAGTTTGTTTGCAAACAACATTGCAAGCAATTGTAATGACTTACAGTTTTTACCTGCCAATGAAGTGGATATTATTGGTAATTTTAACGCCAGTACCGATGGAAATTGTGGTTTTTCTGGAATGGATAATCTGGAAAATATTGATAATCCACTCAATGGCTCGTTGGCTGATTGGGGAGGATTTACTCCAACTTTAATGATTCTTCCTGATAGTCCGATTGTTGACTTTGTTAATGCCAATTGCGGAAGCGAAGATCAAAGAGGAGGCGTAAGACCTCTCGATGGTAGTAATGGAGGGTTATTATTGTGTGATGTTGGATCTGTTGAACTTGATCGCACGACTGATCCTTTAGTGAATGATGTGATTTTTGCAAATGGCTTTGAAGCAATGTTTTGATAATTATTTTAGTTAAGATACGAGGAGGGTGTTTTTGATACTCTCTTTTTATTTTGGCTCGCTCTCAATGTCTACGTGAAAGTTGTACTCAGAGTTTAAAATACCCGTGGTGCATTTAGCAAAAAGCTAAAAAAGTAAGTTACTCATTAGCAAAAGCCGTGTATATTTAGGATTCTCAACATCCAAAATACACTACAAAATGAGTAACTTAGAATCTAGTTATACCAAAATATTAAATACATTGCACCAAGTAGAACCCCAAAAGAACTTTTTAAATCAAATTAGAACTCCAAAACTAAGCGATATTGAGTTAATTGCAATCAATATTACATCAGAATACCTGGGAATTGACTCCGAAAGAGACTTGTTTAACAAACTGCCTCAGTACCTTCTGGATAAAATTGAAAGAA
>JAGRJO010000094.1 GCA_020442725.1 Lysobacterales bacterium | reverse complement strand
AAACCATTAACCTCTCGTGAGACTGAAATTCTCAGACTCATGGCCGGTGGTCACAGCAATAAGGAAATCGCCAAATCACTGTTTGTCGCCGAAGGAACTGTGAAGAACCATGTTTCCAATATTCTGGCAAAAATAGGTGTGAGAGACCGAACCCGCGCTGTTTTGAAAGCACTTGAGCTGGGCTTGATTTAAAAATTAGTTCTTTATTGCTTTGGGTCCTTGTTCGGTTTCATCGGCTTTTTTTACAACGGATCGAATCACCCAACTTTTTTCAAAGTAAACCAAAAAATCCGGATATTCCCACTTCGTAATTGGCGGGTTGCCAATACTATCAAACTTCATTAAAGGTTCACCGTAAGTTGCGGTGACCTGGTTCATTGACAAACCTCTTTGCGGAACGTTAAATGCTTCAGACTCGTAAACCCTATCGATGATTAATTTATCAGCCACAGCAATATTTGTGATTATCAACAATCCGGCAATAATTATAAAACTATGAACTTTCATAATTTTCCTCCATTTAGTTGTGCTGTATTTTACTAGCCTTGAATCAATTGTAAATGGAATGATAAGACATCTTTCATTTCTGCGAATCAATTCATACTATTCCAATGAACTAAACTGGAATTCTGTCACGCCAAGTTCCGGATAAGTGTTTTCCGGAACATTGGATTCATGCTCTTTGAGAATTTTTTCCATACGTTTCTTAGATTTCTCGAGTTCTTTGCCCAAGAGTTCGAGAACTTTGGCTTGTTTACTGGAGGCGATTTTTGTTGAAATAACAGTTTGTTGCCCTAATTCATATTGATGTTTGTCATCAAACATATTTTTGTAGTAAGTTTGAAACAATCTTTTTGCAGTGTAATCAACTTCATCCGCCATCATTTGAATATCGGCAAGTTGTTGTTGTAAAGTCAGATTGAGTTTGTAATGATTGTCATCTGATTTAATAATAATTTTATTTGATAATAGCTCTTCGATAACTGCCCCTGAACGAATGTGTCCGGCATATATGGAATCAATGATTGATTTCAGCATTACATTCGAAATTGAACTTTTGTCTTCTTTAGCGAAATAGAGCTGAAGCTGAACAATCACCATGTCCATTTTGTTTAAAGGGTTATGGTTTTGACTTTCCGGATTGTTCTTTTGCTCTGCAATGGTGCGCCGATCCATGCCTGTTTTTATGGCTATTGCCTGATGGTTTGGCTTGATGTCAGATTCATTTAAGATTTCTTCTGCCGCATGTATATAAGCTTTTTGCATGTTTCTGACGAATTCATAAAAATGCATTCCGAATCGAATAACCATCTTGCATACAGGGATCAATGCAACCTGTAATTGCACCGGTGTTGATATTTGAATTTGTTTATTTGACATAGTAGTGTGCACATTATTGTACACACATTATAAAACAACTCGAAATTTGAGTATAATTAAAAACGCTTAGAAATTAGATTTAGTCTCTTAGTATTTATCATTACTCCTGGTTTTTAGGCAAAAGATTGTATTTCACATTATATCAATCAATAAAAAGGGTGAAGCCGATATAAGTTTTAGGGGTTAACGTTTTCTTGTATCGGCTTTTTTATTGCTGATGATTTCCTGAAAATATTTCTTCAGCATACTGCATACTGGCTTGAGCTTCGGCAAATAGCCATTTTTTAAAAGCAGCTATTTTGGGTAGCGTTTCATTTCCTTTGGGACAAACAAAATAATACGCATAATCACTTTTGATACTGATATTAAAAGGGGCAAAAAACAGCTTCCTTTTTAAATCATCAATGACTAAAGTGGTTCTTCCTAATGCAAAACCTTCGCTGTTTTCTATAGCCTCAAGCATCATCACAGAATGACTGTAGCGTGTTCCTTTTATAGGTTCGTGCTGAGAGAGTCCGGCTTCAGTGAACCACATATCCCAATCCTCCGGTGAGAAGTCATCATGGTGCAGTTTATAATCCAGTAGAACTTCAGGAGAAGGATTCTTTCCAAGAGCCTTATAAACTTTGCGATTACATATTGGAAAGACCCGCTCTTCAAATAATAACTCGCAATAAACATCATCCCAATCTCCCTTTCCCCAGCGAATGGAAATATCAATATCTTCCTTTTTAAAATCTGCCAACCACTCAAATGCAGAAATACTGACTTCAATTTCAGGAAACTTATCCTGAAACTTCCAAATCCTTTTCGCCATCCACTTTGTTGCAAAAGAGGGTAGAAGTGATAAATTTAGCATTCCTTTGGCGTTACGGTTTGCAAGCTGTTGTGTTGATTTCTCCAGTTTTTCTAAGGCTTCCATGATTGATAACAGATAAACCTGACCTTCCGTTGTCAGTTGTAAAGACCGGTTATATCGTTTAAAAAGTTTCACCCCAATCATGTCTTCAAGCGATTTTATTTGGTGACTGATGGCTGCCTGAGTTACAAAAAGTTCTTCAGCAGCTTTCGTAAAACTCAGATGTCTGGCTGATGCTTCAAATGCTTTTAATGCTCGAAGTGGAGGTATGTTATTGTATTTTCTCATTAAAATAATAATTTTGGATGTTTTTCACATTAGTGTAATTTATCCGAGCCATAAAAACAACTCGTTTGTAATTTATTTTGAAATGCTTACAATGCACATGTTTTCAAATTAAACGCTTTTTTCAACAACTGGTATGGAACTAGTTTGAGTTATTAAAGTCAAAGAAAACAGATTATTTGAAAGAATAGTCGTTGAAATTTAATTTCATTATTTATTTCCCGCCAAACTTTGTTTGGCAACTATGGTAATACAGCTGTCGGTTATTAAGGTTTTTCCTCCCTCTTCCTTGTAACCAAGTATTGATAAATACAGGCAGCGACCTTTTTAGCCTCCTGGTCTTCAGGAGGCTTTTTTTTGTCTGCAATATTTGCCTTTATAAAAATTGTGCTACAATTATCTAAACATTTTATGAGGGTGGGGAAAATGTATAAGTTCTTTAGTTTATCAATTCTGCTTTTCTTAAGTTTCTGCAGTTCAGCATACGTTGTATGGCCGGGTGCATCTGCACCATGTAACTCAACTTTACAAGCATGTATCAATGGGAGTCCTGAAGGGGAATATATCTCAATCGAGACAGATTCGACAATTAATGAAAGTATTTTCTCAACTAAAATCGTATCACTAGTTGCCGGAAATGGTTATCATCCTGTTTTTGCGGCAGGAAATAGTATCTATTTGCAATCAAACACAGCTACTGCGAGAACAATTACAATCAAAGGATTGACTCTATCACAAGGTAAGATAACAGTATCTCATATCGGTACTAACAATACTCTGAATATATTGAATAACACTATCCTTAGCAATCCCAGCGACTTTGACCCCGGAATCCTGGTTTTGGGAGGTTCAAACGCTAGCTTGCAGCTTCATGTTAATTATAATAGAGTCAATATTGATGCCGGAGTTCATGCAGTTGGTGATTTACCACCACATATCTATGGCGGTATTGTTGTCGATAAACAAGGAGGTGAAGTTGGAAATATTACCGGTGAAATCTATAACAATACCATTCATGCCAGAGGTATTGCACCTAAAGGTATAGCAGTTCTTGACAGTACTAATGCCAGTATTGATTTGAATGTTGCAGGAAACGAGGTGTTCGGAGCCTATGGCGGTGGTTTGTATATAAATAGTTCTAGTGGTGGAACTATGGATATTGACATTTTTAGTAATGCTTTTTTGAGAGAGTACGATTTATACACGCCGTCAGGGATTCACATTGTTAATGATGCCGGGACTTCATCTTTCAGGATTTTGAACAATACTGTTATAGAAGGTTGGGATGGCATTCATCTGGAAGAGAATGGAGGTTCCATGACCTCAACTGTTATCAATAACCTCATTGCCTATTGTGCAACAGGGTTAAATTTATCAGGTGGTGGAGCAGTGTCTAATAGCTATAATTTGATTTATCAAAACGCTAGCAACTCTTATACTCCAGCAGCGAGCGATATTACCTCTAACCCGGAAATTGTTAGTATGACTAATGCTAGATTGAGATCAAATTCGCCGGCTGACGGAGCGGGAAATTCTTTTGCAGTTCTTCCGCTTATTGGAGATGTGCCACTAGTTGATGCTGATGGTTCATATAGAATCAAATACGGTACAAATGGAGTTGATGTTGATATAGGAGCCTATGAAAGAGGAGAAGTGAACTATGTACACAGGCATACCGGAACTGGAACGCATATTACGAATCTTAATCATCCTGACCTCAACGGTGATTCAAATATTATTGATTTGCATGTGACTTCAAATAACAATCCAAATGGGACAGGAGGAGTAAATAATAACGCTAATGAAGGAGTTTATTATGCAAGTGGATTGTGGCGAATTTTTAATCAGGAAACCGCTGTGGTTATTAATTTCAGTGCAGCATTCAATATTTGGAAAAATAATGCTATCAGTGATGTTTTTCAGCATACTGTTTCAACACCAGGAGCAAATACTACCTCTTTGAATAATTCTGGGTTGAACAATAATACTAATAAAATCCTTATGGTGACTCAACATTGGATAGGAACTTATAACCCACATCCTGTGGGTGTCTTATATTCAGCACCGAATTGGAGAATTGCCAATTTTGATTTAATGAGTATACTAGTTGATGCTAGCTTTAATGTCTATTTTCAGGATAAAAGTAAAAGTGCATGGGAACATATTGCTAATACGAAAAATACAGTTGCACATTACACTTTACTTGATAACCCGTTATTGGAAGGAATTCCATGTGCTCAGATTCAAGTCACTCAAAGTGCATCTCAAGGAGTGTTTAATAACTCGCCGATTGGAGTTGTCTACATCCCGGGAAGCAGTCAATGGGCAATTTATAACCAAAACTTATCAGCAATGCCGGTCAATGCTGCATTTCATGTCATGATTAGTCCTGAACAGATTATGGAATGTACTGATTTAATCTTTAAAAATGGATTTGAATGATTTGATAATGGCCTGACGTGTTAATCAAAATTGACGAGCTAATTAGCGAAGAAATCGTTTCTTTTCTGGAGGAGCATATTGAGGATATGCAATCGGTATCTCCACCGGAAAGTAAACATGCTCTCGATTTGCAAGGGCTGAAATCGCCTGAAATTACTTTTTGGTCATGTTATGAAAATAATAAACTGGTTGGTTGTGCTGCATTGAAAGAATTAGATATTCACACTGGTGAGATCAAATCAATGCGTGTCAGTCGAACGGTCAGAGGCAGGGGCGTTGGTTCAAAGCTGCTGGAATATATTTTTGATGTTGCAAAAGAACGTGGTTATGTTTCACTTAAATTGGAAACCGGTTCGATGGATTTTTTTATCCCTGCAAGAAAACTTTATCAACGACATGGCTTTAAACTTTGCGAACCTTTTGCAAATTACAAAAAAGATCCAAACAGTGTTTTTATGGAGATAAATCTTTCTGAGTTATAGATTTTAAGGTTAAACGATTAGTTTTGTTTCTTAAAACCATCTCTCGCTTTATCACGTTGGCGTATCAATCCCTGTTGAGATGTGTGTGCAACTAACTTTCCATCCAGAGTAAAAACTCGCCCTTGTGCAAATCCTCGTGCTTGACTCGCTACCGGGCTGAAACAATCGTATAACAACCAATCATTGACATTCAAATCATGGTGAAACCACATCGCATGATCGAGACTGGCAATTTGCAGAGTGGGGTCAAGGTATGAAACCGGGTGCGGAAAAGTCGATGTTGCAACCAGATGAAAGTCTGAGACAAATGCCATCAGTTGACGGTGTAATGCTTGATTCATAGGAACTTCAGTTCGAGCTCTAAACCAAATTTGACGAATGGGCTCATTGGCATTCAGGTCAAACGGGTCAATATCATCAGCAAACCGAAATTCAAACGGTCCTTGAGTCGTCATTAGACGACGCATTCTAGGGGTGAGACTTTGCATTTGTTTGGCTGTTAGGAATGGTTTTTCATCCAATTCATCAGGTTTTGGCAAGTCAGGTGCATCCACTTGATGTTCGTATCCGGATTCTTCAATCTGAAATGAAGCCGCCAAATTCAAAATAGGACGACCATGTTGGATGGCTACCACGCGTCGGTTATCAAAACTGCGACCGTCTCTGGCTCGGTCAACCTGAAAAACAACCGGTTTTTTGACATCACCTTCACGCAGGAAATACGCATGAAAAGAATGCGCATGTTTATCCTCGACGGTCCGATAAGCCGCACCAAGTGCCTGGGATAAAACCTGTCCGCCAAAAATTCGACCGGTCCCAATATCCAGAGACTGACCTCGATAGAGATTCTCTTCCAATTTTTCCAGCTCAAAGTACTTGAGTAAATGTTGCATCGGCTCCATAAATCACCTGATTATTTATATTTTTCTAAGTTAATATTTTTTAATACTTCATCCCATGGAAACAAGTAACCAGGGTCCATTTTACGACGAATATAAATATCCGGACTGTTTTCAGAAGGCATCAATCGAGTATCCAACTCTTCATGTCCGGCAATGAACTTTAGATTTGGTAACTTTTTCTGTAATTTCAAGATAAGTTCAATCAAGGCTAAAATCTGCTCCTTTGGATAAGAATCATGCAAATATTGATGAGTGGTTTTGTGCCAGTTGGGGAAACGTCCTAAATTATCCAATTCGACTCCAATCGAATTTCTGTTAAAGTCTTTAACATGATGCGCTACTCTGTCTAACTCAACCCACTGGAACAATTCTCCTTTCTTTGAAATATAATAATGTCCGCTGTTTCCCGTTCCTGAACTGTAATGAACTTTTTCGCCATAAATTCGAGCCGTCTTGATATCAGGAAGTTCGGTGCAATGAATTACTAACAACTCAATTTCATTAAGCTGCCTGTTTTCGAGTTTGTCATTATATGGAAGTAGTGAATTCAGGTTTTCAGCCACGTTATAGCTCATATAAAAAACGTCATTTTATCAAAAAAATACTATTGGTATCACATCATGCGAAATATTTTTTTACCAATTAAATCCAACAAGCATACAAAAAATGTCTGTAAGGAATGTTTATGGTTGATTTAATAGCTTTGAGGAACTTTTTTATTTGCAATGCAGATGCAAAGCAAGTAAAATCCGCCGGCTATGAAACAGTTACCTGAGAAAGTTGCTCTGGATAAGGCAATAAACGGGCAGAGGCTCTATCAAGGACAGATTGAATTGTGTCAAATGACCAGGCTGGTCGATATGTTGGCAGATTGTGAAGGAATAGTCGAGTTCTCAATTCAGTTTGAAAGAGCTGACAGAATTCCCGGAAAG
>JAGRJO010000093.1 GCA_020442725.1 Lysobacterales bacterium | reverse complement strand
CTCCGGGTTCCACCAAAGTCCATAAAGCCGAAGTAATTGCTCCCATTCCTGAAGAGGTTGCCAACGCAGCTTCCGCACCCTCAAGATTGGCAATTCTTTGTTCCAGTAGTGCCTGACTTGGAGTTCCAATACGGCTATAGATGTAGTGATTATTTTCACCTTCAAAAGCATCTGAACCTTGCTTGACATTTTCAAAAGCAAATGTTGACGTCATATAAATTGGCGGATTTAACGCTCCGTGAAACTCTTTGGAATCATAACCAAAATGAATGGCACGAGTTTGAAATTTGGAATTCTTATTCATCACTACTTTAACCTTAATATGAGTTTTTCATATTGTATTCGGGAGAAAAATAAATTATTATATTTTTTATGTAACTTTTTCTTTACATTTTGTCTGGGTCTTTAGATAAGTTATTGATATATAAAAATTTAAATTTGTAAATAATTCATTACACTCTTATGAGAATAAAAATTACAACTGATAACCGACTGGGATTATCCAAAGAAATTCTGGCATTACTTGCCGAAAATGATATTGATGTTAAAAAAGTTGAAGTCGAAATCGGTCTAATGTTTGTCGAAACAGAACCGGTTGAAAAGCACCTGGCAGCAACGATTGCTTCCCGATTGATGAAAATTCCGAACGTCAAATGGGTTGAAAATATCAGCTTAATGCCGACCCGGGAACGTAATTTATTTCTGACTTCGCTTTTAAACGCAATTACCGATCCGGTTGTTGGTGTGAACAACAAAGGACATATCATTTATTACAACGATATGGCGGGTGAGAATTTCAAAATCAGTGAAAATAAACTCACTGAACTTAAAGATATTTTCCAACAAGATGATTGGGCATCAATTGTTGATACCGCCGCATCAGGAAATATGCCTGTCAATATAAAAACTGTTTCGGGTTCAATGTTGGTTGAAGTTCAGGCAATCACTCAAAAAAGCCAAAAAACCGTTGGAGCTGTTTTAGTTTTCCACAAACCCGAAAGCATTACTACTCGCTCACATTTAATTGAAGGTGCAGAGATTAGTGGCTTTGACAAGTTAATAAGCTATGATGAAAAAATGTTAGATGTTATCAATCGGGCATCACACATGGGCAATATTGACACTCCGTTAATTATTTACGGCGAGTCCGGTGCCGGTAAAAAAACGATTGCTCAAGCCATTCATCATTCCGGTAAAAGGAAAAATATGCTGTTTTCTACAATTGATTGTTCCATCAGTAATCCACAGCAATTAGAAGTTGAGCTTTTTGGCTTGGCAAATCCTGTTTCCGGTAAAGCGGGATTACTGGAAATTTCAGATGGCGGGACGGTATTTATTCGTTCCATTGCAGATATGCCGGAGAATTGTCAGAGGAAGCTTTCTGACTTCATTAATAACAAGTTTTTCTACCGGGTTAACGGTAAAATCAAAAAAGAACCAAATATCAAAATCATCGCTTCAAATACAGAGCCTTTACAAAAATTTGTTGAAAACAATCGTTTTAATAAAGAGTTGTTTTACTCACTCGACATCACACGCTTATTAGTTCCTCCACTTCGGGAAAGAAAGGAAGATATTGAACCGATTGCCAGTCATTTTTTATCTCAATTCAGCAATCAAAGCGGCAAAGAAATAAACGGCATGAGTTTTGAAGCACTCAATAAAATTAAAACCTATTTCTGGCCGGGAAATATCACTCAACTGAAAGACACCTTATTCAAAGCATCAATGCTGGCAGATACGGAAACCATTACTTCTGAAAACATCGAAATCGACGGTCACGCTCATATTGAAAGCTCGCTGGAAAACAAAACGCTTTCACAAGCTGTTTCTGAATTTGAAAGGCATTTTCTGGAACATTGGTATCAAAAATATCCTTCAACCCGTAAACTGGCAAACCAATTGGGAGTATCACACACAACTATCGCACAGAAATTGAATAAGTATAAGATAAATTAACTGACAATTTTAAAATCAATATAACCATTTTTTTGATAAAATACGTCTCTTGTAATTTTGATAACGTTCTGGAGAACATTAAATGCCTCTTAATACGCCACATGGCGGAAAATTAATTAATTTGATTCCTGATGCTGATCAGGTTGCTAAACTCAAACAACAAACTGTTGACATACCGAGCTGGGATTTAACCGAAAGACAAGTTTGCGATATTGAACTTTTGATGAATGGAGGTTTTTCTCCATTGACCGGTTTTATGAATCAGGCTGACTATAACTCGGTCTTAGCAGATATGAGACTGGCAGATGGAACTCTTTGGCCAATGCCTATCACCTTGGATGTGAAAACAGAACTAGCTGAAAGTTTAAAAAACGGAGACAAACTCGCATTAAGGGATATTGAAGGAGTTGTTTTAGCCATTTTGACTGTTGGAGACATTTGGAAGGTTGATAAACAAGCGGAATCTCTGGCAGTTTACGGAACGACCGATGAAAAACATCCGGCAGTTTCGTATTTGAATCACAGAACACACGACTATTACGTTGGTGGAGCCCTTCAAGGTTTACAGTTGCCGGTTCATTATGACTACTTAAAACATCGTCACACACCCGAAGAGCTACGTGCTAAGTTCAAGCGTTTAACCTGGAATAAAGTCGTGGCATTTCAAACCAGAAATCCTATGCACCGTGCGCATCAGGAATTGACTTTCAGGGCTGCCAAGAAAGTTCAGGCAAATTTGTTAATTCATCCGGTTGTTGGTATGACCAAACCCGGTGATATAGACCATTTCACCCGAGTCAAATGCTATGAAGCATTGCTCGATAAATTCCCCGATCGCACCACATCACTTTCGCTATTACCTTTGGCAATGCGTATGGGCGGACCTCGTGAGGCACTTTGGCATGCGATTATTCGTAAAAATTACGGCTGTTCTCATCTGATTGTCGGCCGCGATCATGCCGGTCCGGGTGATGATTCCAACGGCAATCCGTTTTACGGGCCGTATGAAGCGCAAGAGTTGCTGGTCAAATACGAAAAAGAACTTGGAATCGAAATGGTGCCTTTTGAAATGATGCTCTTTTCTGCTGATCGCGCCGAGTATATCCCAGCTTCAGAAGCAAAAGAGGGCGAAAATATTCTCAATATTTCAGGAACAGAACTTCGTCGCCGCTTACAAAACGGTTTGGAAATACCGGAATGGTTTTCTTATCCTGAGGTTGTTGAAATTTTACAAAAAAGCCATCCGCCGAGAAACAAACAAGGTTTCACCATTTTCTTCACCGGTTTATCCGGTTCGGGTAAATCCACTATTGCTAACGCTTTAATGGTCAATTTAATGGAAATGATCGAAAGACCCATTACTTTGCTGGACGGTGATGTTGTGAGAAAAAATCTTTCTTCAGAACTTGGCTTTTCTCGTGAACACCGCAACCTCAATGTTCTGCGAATTGGTTATGTTGCCAGCGAAATCACCAAAAATGGCGGAGTGGCGATTTGTGCTCCAATTGCTCCTTATGCAGAAACCCGCAAACAGGTTCGTGAAAATATTGAGCCATTGGGTGGATTCTTGGAGGTTCATGTGGCAACAACAGTTAACGTCTGCGAACAACGCGACCGCAAAGGTTTGTATGCTAAAGCCAGAGCTGGAATCATTAAAGAATTCACCGGAATCAGCGACCCATACGAAGCTCCTGAGAACCCTGAGGTTGTCATTGACACGGAATACTGCAAACCGGCAGAAGCCGCTCAAAAAATTATTCTGAAACTGGAATCCATGGGACTCATTAAATAATGTCAAAGTCTGAAAAAACCGGCATACTTATCACCAATCTCGGTTCTCCGGACGCTCCTACAAAGCAAGCGCTAAGGAGATATCTGAAACAATTTCTGAGTGATAAAAGAGTGATCCAACCCATCATTCCCAGATGGGTTTGGTTGCTGATTCTCAATGGAATCATTCTCAATGTTCGCCCTAAAAGATCTGCCAAACTCTATGAGTCAGTTTGGGGTCAATTTGGTGATGGAGCTCCATTGATTGATATTACAAAAAAACAATTGGAAGCTCTGAAAAAGCAATTTGTTAATGAAGACATAGAATTTGAAATGGCAATGCGCTATCAAAATCCCTCAATGTCTGCGGCTATTGAAAAACTGTTAAAAAAAGGTGTTGAAAAACTTGTTGTATTTCCATTGTATCCACAATATTCTCAGACAACGACTGAGTCCACATTTGATGATTTGAGTGATGCTTTAGAAAAAATTGATCAAAAACCTAAAGTCATAAAAATAAACGATTATCACACCCATCCTTTATACATTTCTGCACTCAAGAATAGCATTGAAAAGCATTGGCAAGAACATGGAAAACCACAGAAGCTGATATTTTCGTTTCATGGAATTCCGAAAATCTATTACGAACGCGGTGATATCTATCCCGAACAATGTTATGCCACAGTGGATTTATTAGTTAAGGAAATGAACCTAAACTCTGATGAATACATGGTGTGCTTTCAATCTCGTTTCGGAAAACTGGAATGGCTTAAACCCTATCTGGATGAAACCTTGCAAAATCTTCCCGCACAAGGAATTACCGATGTGCAAGTGATTTGCCCTGGCTTTTCAGCCGATTGTTTGGAAACACTTGAGGAAATCGAAGAAGAAAACAAGGAATACTTCCTCGAATCCGGCGGGAAAAAATACAGTTACATACCTGCATTAAACGACACACCTGAACATATAGAGTGTCTGGCTGATATTATCAAACAGAACTTATAAAAAAAAAAGCCGCTCTAGGCGGCTTTTTTCAATATGCTTACTTATTCAGTAATCACAATCTTCCTTTTATATTTATCTCTTTTAATCACTGCATAATTTGCCAAAACAGAGGTGTTTTCATCTCCCAATGCGCCATTGACATATTTTTGGATATTAAATCCAACAACAGGCTTTCCAAAAAACTCATGAATCTCACCATTGTCACCGGTCCCCGTTAACTTACTTGGATTGGTTATCTCATCAACATAGTCAGTTTGCATCCAGCCTGTATCAAAAGAAAGATCTGAAACTGACGCATAATCAGGGTCTGACTGCCAGTCATTCAACCACAATTGTGAATCTAGAATAGAATTCTCATTATCTCCTTGATTGACATCAGACACATTTACCGACCAGCAATACTCAGGAAAAATATTATAATTTGGTGGAGGCGGATCAAAAATAGGCACCGATCCCATTTGCATACCGAGCTGTTGTTCCCGACCAAAAGCCTTAAACCGATGATTTTCACAAGAACCAAACTCAGAAAGTCCTATTTTAAATGGTGGAATCGGTAATACTGAACCTGAAAAATTAGGATCAACATAAAATCGTTTGGTTGGAAAGGTAGTTATCCACTCAGTTTCTGCACCGATATTGTCACTAATAACAAAATCATTGAGCTTTTGAGAACTCATAAATAATGCCGAGACTGCATCAACCGATGTTTGCCAGTTTGTTTTTAACACGCCATTATCGGTTTCGATTGAAGTTTTTGTAACATTCCCCATTTGGTTGTTGGATCATCAATCACACCCATTTCAATAATTTCAAAATGACCTTCGGTGCAACGGGATAAATCATCACCTAAAGGGTCCAGATTATCTCCACTAAAAGACCAGGGCAAGAATTCATTCTCGCTAATTATTGCAGGATCGGTACAGGAGTTATCATTTGTGACTATTTTAGCAGTTTCTTGTCCCTCAAATCCCGGAGAATATAAAGCTGTTGCAGAGGCAAGTACCAAACCAGAGGTCCAGACATCATAAGGCGAAAGATAAACATTAAAATCCAGGCATTTTCGCGAATTCTTACCCTCATAAAAGCGCACTTTGATGGCTTTGGTTCTGTCAGAGATATTAACAACCGATATCAAGGTGTTGAGATTGTTCCTTACCGTGTAATAGGGATAAATCAACACTTGCCCGATTCCATCCTGAGAAAGACTCATAACCTCATTATCCGTTTCAAAATTACTGTTGAAATGTGTAATCTCTCTGTTGTATTTATTCTCAAAACTTCCGGCATAATTTGCCAGTACTCCATCACCAAGATTTCCATTGGTATATTGCTGAACTGAAAATCCAATCAGCGGCAAGCCACCAATAACGATATCCTGTTGTGTATTGAACATTGCTTGAGCCATGGATAAAGCTAACCATCCGGTATCAAAATATTGAGCCTGAGTTGCTGGAGTTTGAGGTGTAGCAGGGTAAGCTGGTATCGATACTAAAATATCAGTAGCTGGTCTATAGTCTGTATTAAAAGTCCAACTCTCAAGAACCGGATATTGGCTCCCAAAAAAACCAGAATAATAGGATTCGTTATCAATTAATGGGATAGAATTGACAGAGAAACACAGTAAGTATTCTGCCCTTCGTGGTCTCGGTGGTCTGGTAATTAATTGTGGATCAGGCACCTGTTCCTCTCTGTCAAATAGTGCTGTTGTTATCACCTCACATTCAGGAAAAATAGTGTTGTTATTTTGTTCATAAGTATATACATTGTCACCAGTGCCTGCAAATGGAGGAATAGGAAAAGGACTTTGACCTATATACAGCTCATCAACAAAATACTGCCTTGTTGGGAATGCAATTAACCACTCTGTTTCTGCATTGATACTATCAGTTAACACAAACTCGGTCATTATCTCTGACTTCATCAAAACAGAGCTGACAGACTCATATCCGGTGTCCCACTGTAACTCCAGGCTGTTACCTTGTTCGGTAGTAATAATTGATGATAACTTGCTGTCACTCAATGCAGGAGAATCATTGTCCGCTGAAAAGTGCAGGATGACATCAGAAAAATCCTTCAATGCAGTAACCGGTTCTGAAATGGCCACCCCATTGAGAACATTGATTAACTCCATGCTTCCGGTAATTCCACCTGATGGTGGTAATAAGTCAGTCTGTGAATCATTATCCCAGTAGCCACCGGACTCCCAGGCTTGTTGCAGGAGATTGCAATTCCCCTGAGGTTGTTCATCATTAAATACCGTTGCCAAAGCACTGTCACCGGTAAGTTCACCCATTTCAATGACTTCCATAAATCCTTCATACATACGGAACAAGTCATATCCATAGTCCTCATCAAAATTATCATCATAAAAATGAAGATTATCACCAGCCAACTGCGGAACTGTACAAGAATCATCCGCATTAATCATCTTAGTGACAAAACCATCCTCTTCACCACTTTTATAAAGACCGCCAACCCAAACATCATAAGGTCCCAGAGCTGGATTCAACAACGAAGTGCAACACTCCAGTTTCTAGATTTTACTTCAAGGGGAGTTAAAAAGCCTAATTTTTT
>JAGRJO010000092.1 GCA_020442725.1 Lysobacterales bacterium | reverse complement strand
TATTCCACAACAATTAACAGAGGATTTAAGTCAGTGAATCAAGATTTTAATTTTATCGAACTTGTAATGAATGCCAGTTTACCGGTAAAAGGCGTGATGTTATTGCTGGTGATGGCCGTAGTAGCATCGTGGTGGATTATTTTTGCCAAATGGATGAGTTTGAAACAAGCCAGTATTTCTGCAAAAAAGTTCGAAGAAACATTTTGGTCCGGTGTGGACTTGCATCGTTTGTATGAAAAGTTAAGCAAAGAAAAAGGCAAATCCTCTGGGATGGAGCAAATCTTCGAATCCGGTTTTCGTGAGTTTTTACGCACCAGAAAAATGTCGCAATCAGATGCCAAAGCAACAGAGTCAGCCGATCGTTCCATGCGAATTGCTTTAAATCGTGAAATTGATGTACTCGAAAGCCATTTGCCTTTTTTGGCAACAATTGGTTCAATCAGTCCATATATAGGCTTGTTCGGAACAGTTATAGGCATAATGATATCATTTCATGCACTTTCAAATGTCACGCAAGCAACGATTGCATTGGTTGCACCAGGGATTTCAGAGGCACTGATTGCAACAGCTATGGGCTTGTTTGCAGCAATTCCGGCGGTTGTTTTCTATAATAAATTCAATGCAAAAGTAGAGCGTTTATACAATCAATACGATATTTTCAAGGAAGAATTCTCTAGCATTCTTCATCGACAAACCGGAAGTTAATCATGCGCAGAAAAAGAAAAGCCGTCGCTGAAATCAATGTGGTTCCCTATATTGATGTGACGCTGGTGCTATTGATCATTTTCATGATTACGACACCGTTACTTAATCTCGGGGTTGATGTCAGTTTGCCTGAATCTAATGCCAATACTGTTACTATTGAAACTGAGCCTGTTATTATCAATATTGACGAACAAGGTAAAATGTACTTAAGCATTGGCGGTGAATTCGAAAGCATTGATGAGGAGCAACTCCAAATCAAGCTGGCTGCTTTTATTCGTGCCAATAAAGATGTGCCAATACTGATTGGAGCAGATAGAAAAGTGGATTATGGTCGTGCCTATGAAGCGATGGTCGTGGCTCAACAAGCCGGTGCGGATAAAGTTGGTTTGATTTCTGACCCTGTTTCCATGGAAAAATAATTAAACGAGAATGATAACTGCTAAAATCAAATTGCTTGCAAGTTTATACACGATTGCATTGCTTGGCAGTATCGTTGCATTGTTGTTATTTGGTGGATTCAGGTTCAAATCTCCGGTTATCAAAGGCAAAGTTATACAAGCCACGGTAGTTGATATATCTCAGTTACAACCTAAAAAAGTTAAAAATACACCTCCAAAAAAGAAAGACCTGGAAATAAAAAAAACGCAGCCTGAGGTCAAAAAATCCGAACCTCCAAAGGAAAAAATCAAAGAACCCCCACCAGTTAAAAAAGATCCCCCGGTTGAAAAGAAAAAAGAACCGGTTGTTGACACGAAAGCACAGGAATTAGAACGTAAAAAACGTCTGGAACGTGAGAAGAAACTTGAAGAGATTCGACAAAAACGAAAAGAAGCCGAGGAAAGACGTAAAAAAGAAGAGGAAAATCTGAAAAAACTGATTGAACAAGAAGCCAAAGTCGAACAACCCGAAGAGCAATCAACACCTGTTGCCCATCAAAAAGGTCAAACAGATGATGAACAATTGAATCAACTGATGGTTCAGTACCAGCTTGCTGTGATTTCAGCTGTACAAAGGCAATGGAGTATCCCGCCGTCAGAAAACAAAAACCTGCTCTGTCATGTCAAGGTCAGACAAACCCCCGGAGGTTTTGTTGTTGATGCAACCATAAGCTCGCCCTGTAATGCTAACTCTGTTGTCAAACAATCAATAATTGCTGCTATCAAAAAAGCGGAACCGTTACCCTATAAAGGTTTTGAGAAAGTATTTAGTCGTACTGCGACGTTTATTTTTGAGCCAAAAGAATAGCCACTCCAGTATAATTCGAGTTACTTTTTCTAATGTTCTTGAGTTTCAATTCTATGCTTGTAAGATACGCATATAATCAAACTTTGGGATAGACAATGACAGATTTTGTTTCAGACTTAGTAAAAAAGGTTAAACCTTCAGCAACGATTGCAGTGAGTATGAAAGCTGCTGAATTACGCAGAGCAGGTAAAGATGTTATTGGCTTGGGAGCAGGGGAACCCGATTTCGACACGCCTGATCACATCAAACAAGCTGCCATTGAAGCTATTAATAATGGTCAAACCAAATATACGGCAGTTGATGGAACGCCGGAACTGAAACAAGCGATTATCGGTAAATTTAACCGAGAGAATGGTCTTGATTTTGCCGCAAACCAAATACTGGTCTCTTGTGGAGCTAAACACAGCATTTCCAACTTACTCTCAGCAGTTCTAAATCCGGGTGATGAAGTCATAATTCCGGCTCCGTATTGGGTTTCTTATCCCGATATGACTCTGCTCGCAGGTGGTGTGTCTGTTATTGTTCCAACCAAACAAGAACAAAACTTTAAAATCTCACCTCAACAGTTAGAAAAAACCATTACAGATAAAACGAGGTTGATAATTCTCAACACACCAAGCAACCCAACAGGAAAAGCCTATCGCAAGGAAGAGCTTCAGGCTTTGGGCGAAGTTTTGCTGAAATATCCACAGGTCATGATTGCCACCGATGATATTTATGAGCATATTTATTGGGGCGAAGAAGAAATCACCAATTTGGGGATTTTGTTCCCTGAAATGATGGATCGAATGGTCTTTATCAATGGTGTTTCAAAAGCCTATGCAATGACCGGTTGGCGTATTGGTTATGCTGCCGGACCGGTTGATGTGATAACAGCGATGCGTAAAATCCAATCTCAAAGCACCTCCAATCCGTGTTCGATTTCTCAAGCAGCTTCAGTTGCCGCATTAAATGGTGACCAAAACTGCCTTGAGCCAATGAAAAAGGCTTTTAAAGAAAGACATGATTGGTTAATTGCAGCATTGAATGATATTCCGGGTTTTTCTTGCATCGAAGGTGAGGGGGCGTTTTACGCTTTCCCGAATGTTGAAGAAGCTATGTCAAAAATTGATGGAATCAATAATGATGTGGATTTTTCGACTTGGTTATTGGAAAACGCTGAGGTGGCTGTTGTACCAGGGACTCCGTTCGGTGCACCCGGTCATGTGCGTTTATCTTTTGCGACTTCAATGGATAATCTGCAAAAAGCCATTGCTAGAATCAAGAAGGTTTTGAGTTGAATCAATAGGGTCAGACACTTGAGTGTCTGACCCTATTGATTTTCGTTATTACTCAGGATGACATAGATTTATTTAATTACTCATCCAACTTAAATTCATAAGTTTTCACAGCCTGCTGTGAGATGGCTTGTCCATCAACTTTCATCGGTTTAAATTTTGATTTTAATAAAGCTTGTTTAATCGATTGGTCGAATACTCTTTTAGGTTGAGAGTCTAGGATATGAATATTTTCAACGCCTCCAAATTCGTTTACGGTAAATTCAACTTTAACCCAGCCTTCAATCTTATCCTGCATTGCAATTACTGGATATTTAGGTTGTACCGGTAGAATTTCTGTGAGTGAATTTGACTGAGCCACATCTCCGGGTTCTGTGCCGACAGGACCTTCCAATACTGGTTTATTAAAGATGTTATCAAAAGTGGACCTGTTATTATCATTGGGGTTGACTTCAATTCCCGGACCATCCCCATCAACAGTGAGATCTATGGTTGGAGGAGCTGGCGGTTGTTCTGTAACTTCTCGTTCCGGCACCACTCTTGGGGGAGTTGCTTTGGTCTCTGGTGCTTTCATTTCCTGAATCATACTGAAATCGACCATTTCAATATTTGAACTATTGAATTTGGTTGGTTGGGCGATAAGCACAGCCATTAACAAAAACGTAAATAACGAAAAAAATACTGCTGCCAATGATGATGTTGAATATCTCATAATCTCTCTCTCAAATTATTGTAAATATTTCCCTTACAACAACCCTTCAATCATTGTGACTCGAGTTTCTCAATAAAAGTTCAGTAATTATTTAATTCATACGTTTGTTTGATTATAATATAAACTTGTAATTTACCATTATGCGAGACTAATATGCCAATGATTCCTGCTCCAGTTAAAGATATTCAATTTGTAGCCGAACAATTATTCAATTTGGAAGAACATTATAAAAAATTACCGGAATTCAGCGAGATAGATGCTGAAACCTTTGAAACGATTGTCGATGAGGCTTCTAAATTTTTGTTTGAATATGCAGCTCCGTTGAATCGAAATTCCGATGAGCAAGGATGTCGAATTAAGGATGGAAAAGTCACACCTCCTGATGGCTTTGTTGAACTTTATAAGGCTTATTGTGAATCCGGCTGGTCGAGTTTGGACGGAAATCCTGAATATGGCGGACAAGGTTTGTCCTATTGGTTACAAACAATTGTCGGAGAACTCAATACCTATTATTGTCCCGGCTGGTCGAATTATCCGGGTTTAACTCATGGTGTTCGTGAATTGTTAGAGCATTTTGCCAGCGACGAAATCAAATCTAAATATTTACCGAACTTAACCACAGGCGTGTGGACAGGAACAATGTGTTTGACAGAACCACATAGTGGAACCGACTTGGGAATGTTAAAAACAGCAGCGTCACCTCAAGACGATGGGACTTATAAAATTAACGGCACGAAAATTTTTATCACATCCGGGGATCATAATTTAACTGAAAATATCATCCATCTGGTTTTGGCAAGAATACCGGATGCACCCAAAGGAACTAAAGGTATTTCACTATTTTTAGTTCCAAAATTCTTAAATGGCGAGAGAAATCCTGTTGGACCTGCCAGTATTGAGCATAAAATGGGTCTGAATGGCTCGGCAACCTGCGTAATGAATTTTGATGGAGCAACCGGATATTTAATTGGCGAAGCCAATAAAGGTCTGAATATCATGTTCACAATGATGAATGGTGCGCGTTTGAATACCGGTATTCAGGGTATGGCGGTTTCCAGTGCATCGTTCTTGGGAGCTTTGGAATATGCTCGCGAAAGATTGCAAATGCGGTCACTGACCGGAGCGAAATTTCCTGAGAAATCAGCTGATCCGATTATCGTTCATCCCGATGTTCGTAAAATGTTATTAACACAAAAAGCTATTTCCGAAGGAAATAGAGCTTTAACTTATTTCACCACTCAACAAATTGAAATTTCACGCTTTTCGGACAATGAAGAAGAAAGACAAAAAGCCGATCAGGTGGTTGCGATTTTAACTCCAATTGTGAAAGCTTTTATGACGGAAACGGCTTTAGAAGCCACTAATTACGGTATTCAGGTTTTTGGTGGTCATGGTTACATTTCTGAACACGGAATGGAACAGCTTTACCGTGATGCCAAGATATTCACACTTTATGAAGGTACAACCGGTATTCAGGCACTGGACTTGTTAGGACGTAAAATCATGCAATTCAACAAAGGTTCGTTAGGACCACTGGCAGATATTGTGAATGAATTTGTTGAGAACAATCCTCAGAATCCTTATTCCGAAGAATTATCTGGACTGATGAAACAATGGCAGGAATTAATTGTCGAACTCACTGGTAAATCCATGAAAAATATGGATGAAATGGGTGCAGCATCTGTTGATTTCCTGATGTATTCCGGTTATGTTTTGTTAGCCTATTTCTGGTCACAAACCTATCAGGAAGCAGAAAAAGGTGGAAGATTCGGACAATCGTTTTATAATGGTAAGATGAAGACTTGTGAGTTTTATTTCAAACGTATTTTGCCTAGAGCTCAAACTCATGTAAATACCATGCTCAGCGGAGCCGAAAGCCTGATGGATATTAAAGATGAAGAATTTTACTAAAAAGAATTGCATCAAATGCCTGTTTACATTGCTTATTGTAGCATTATTTTCGGCGTGCACCGAAGAACCAAAAGAAGAAATAAAACAACCTGAAAGTCAACCAAAACAACTATCTGAAGATAATGTTTTAAAAGGTTACCAAGATCAAATGCAAAAAGCCAAGGACATGGAAAAGAAAATTCTGGAAGACGCTGAGAAACAGAAGAAAGCCATAGATGATCTCACAAAGTAATAAAAATCTGATTCTGGAAATTATCAATTGGACAATTATTGGTCTGATTGTATTGTTGTGGATTAAATTTGCACTTTTCAAAGATGATAAGTCCAATCTTCAAACCAATGGTGTGCAAGTTGCTAATTCATCATTTCAATCATTCAGCCAGTTGAATGATCCAATTGCAAAATATCATATCTTTGGATCAACCGAAGTTTTATATGATGTACCAATCGCGCAAAATCAAACATCTTTAAACTGGACGCTCAATGGCACCATGAGTGGTGGTGAGGGCAATCAAGCCGTGGCATACATCAGCAACTCACAAGGAATACAGCAAAAATTCAATATTGGCGATAAAGTTTTTGATGTCGCAACTCTTGAAGAAGTGCATAAATCCTACGTCTCCTTTCGCCATAACGGTAAACTGGAAAGATTATCTTTGTCAGAAAATACCAACTCCACAAGTTACTCATCTGGTTCTGCCACTAAATCATTGATTCAGAACAAACCGGCAACACCCAGTTACATGAAGCATTTGAACGGAGCACAGCAACGAAACTGGCAGGAAATGCTCGATCAACAAAAATTCGACCCGAACAAAATCTCATCCGTTGTCGGCAATATCAACTTGGTTACCAACCAAGCGGGTCAGATTCAGGGCTTGAGAGTGTCGAATTTAGCTGATGGAAACCTGCTCAAAAAACACGGTTTGCAATCGAATGACATCATCACCGCAATCAACGGCAATCGCATATCAGGCAGTAACCTGACAACCATTCGCCAAACCTTGCAACAAAACCCAAACGCTACGATTACTTTTAAACGTAACGGAAAGGTTCAAAATATTCAGGTTAATATTTCAGATTTGTAGATTTACGACTTTGAAGATTTTTTGTTATACTTTTAAAGTTATTGTTCATTGAATTATATTAAATCCCATGAAAAACTTAATTTTCTTTCTATTAGTCCTTTCCTTTAACTCTTTTGCAAGTGGTTCAACTCCGCTTTGGGTTCTCAATCCTGACATGCCCGATACAGGTTGGTATTTTGATGGTTTTGAAGAAGATCGTCAGGGTGCTTGGGGGGTGAACTGTGAGAACCAGATCGTGAACTTTAACGCATCGGGTACTTTTATGTTTTGCTCGCTTTATACGCATGATTCCACCGGTGCTCCTGTCTGGTACACGTTTTCAGGTGAGTATGTTCCAAATAGCGATGTTTATGCCTGGCGTGAGGGTAGGGGATTAATGGG
>JAGRJO010000091.1:4406-7321 GCA_020442725.1 Lysobacterales bacterium | reverse complement strand
AACGGTAGTTGTGAAAAAGAATGCATGGAAATGCTTAAAACCATTTACACCATTCGCCTCACAAAAGGTCATAAAATGAAACGCATTAAACTTCTGATATTAACTCCGGAAACTGATGAAATCACCTTTCCTGAAGAATTTTCAACCATTGAGAAAGCCAATTATCCAGCCGATGGAGAATTAGCTAAAACCCTTGCCGAATTATCCAAACAATCATTTGCTGACGGAAATGGGCTATACATACTCGCACCCGAAGGTTTTTTAATGATGGCCTATGCAAAAGACTTCAAACCCGATGATGTAATGGATGACTTGGGATTGTTGCTCAGAGCCAGAAAGAATGAGGGATAGCAAATTAGCTAATCTGCTATCCTTGTTTTTAAGATTTTTGATGTAAGCCCACTAATTCACTCGAGTTCTTCACTAAAATAGCCATCAGCAATTAGCTTTCTCAGTATTGCAGCCATTGTTAATATATCATTGTACTGCCCAGGTGTTCTTGTTGATGCCAGATATTGGCTATATGACATGCCACAAGCATATTCATTTGTTAAACAAAGATAAACCATTTCAATCGAATTAGGAGAACAAGCGGAGGGACTTGTTTCACACTTATATTGCATAGCGATATCATTTCTGGCATTCTTTATATAGCCTCCATCAGTAGTACCTAAATCTTCAGCAATAGCATTCAATAAATTATAGTCGTTATACAATAAATATGTAATTGCTGTATGTGTCAGGACTGTATCATCACCTCCAGAATTAAGAATTTTTTTGGCGTCTTCTAATTTTGTTCTATCATAAATATCTATACCATCTTTTAAGAAATACATATTAGAGTCACTCATGTCTTTAATATTTTTCTCAAGATTATCTTTTTCTTCTTTTGAGATTGTGTCCAAATAGTCGAACCACTTCTTACACATTTCAATAAAATTATTTTTTGCACTCTCTTGTTTCTGCGAAAAGCTACTATCAAGAAACCTTTGTTTTTGATAAAATATTTCCACATCGGAACCACAGATTTCATGGTAATGAAGTTTGCCATTTATCGTTTGAAACTCTTTAAGTAAATCGTTTGAGGGTTGTTTTAGGTCAGCTTCAACTTTATTGAGCACGGTTTTATCAGTAACCTTGTAGCTTAACTCTTCTTCATGCTTGCTCTGAATCGTTGTATCAAGTAAATTCTCCTTCATAAGAAAAATATAAAGGAGAACGCATAAAATAACTAAAACTAATACTTTAAATAAGTTTGTTACTCTAATCATTATTCACAACTAATTTCATGAGTAATTGGTGAAGAGGAGTCGCCCGCTCCAACATTGTAAATACCAGTTGAGCCATCAGGCCAAGAAACAGGATAACCGTGCAATCCATTTTGATAGTATGCTACGAACTGAATAGCACCAATAGACCCAGAAGCTGTTCGCTCAGCAATAAAAACCGTAGTCGCCTGTGAAATTCTCCCATCTACATCGCCATTACCACACCCATAGTTTTGAGGTATCTGTACACCGGTATTAGTACCTCCAGTAACATGAGTATCTAATGCCCAGCTTAAGAAGAAACTAAAAGGTTGCCATGGATTTTTAATGAGATAACCAATAACTGTAACTGTTGGTAAAGTAGTACAATTCAATGACTCATCTTCTTTTTCAGAATCTGCGGAAAGACTTGAGCTGGATAGAGAAGAACTGTCAGTAGCGATCGGTTGCGTGCTTTGTGGGTCGTTAACACAAGCAGCTTGAGAGGTTGATATCGAGAATAACAATAGAAATGCTATAAAACTTAAAAAATGGAACTTCTTTACTGCTTGAAAGTCAGTTGTGTTGTGTTGTGTTGTGTTGTCATAAATTATATCTCCAATATTTAAAAAATTTATGTAACACTCGCAGGTTGGTCAACTGTTTGCTAGCAGTTCAACTGGTCAAGCTGCAAGTGGCACAACTCAATATTATTTACTTAAATATTAGTTGTCAATGAAAATTAAATGATATCTGGTAAGTTAATAAATTCTTCGGTTCGCATCACTCGCTTCAAATGAGAACGTAAATTTGTGTTACCTTTGTATTCTCAGCGTTTCCTAATTTTCTTTTAATCAAAGTATTAAGTTAATTTGACTTTATGTATGCTTTGTAATACATTAGATACTTACAATACAATTATACTCAAACAAATGATAAATGTGAGAATTGATGAGGATTTAGAAACTCGTCTTAACAGACTATCCAAAGAAACAGGGCGAACAAAATCTTACTATGTAAAAGAGGCTTTATCGAGGTATATGGAAGAGGTCGAAGGCATTTATCTTGCTGAGTCCAGAGCAGAAGAGATTGAGCTCGGCAAAAGCAAAACTTTCACTCTGGAAGAAGCCAGAAAAATACTGAATGAAAATCATAATAGCTGATAAAGCTCTGAAAGAAATCGCCAAACTTGGACATGTGGCATCAGCAAAGATTTTAGATTTTCTGGAAGAGATGGAACAGAATAATATTGATTCTCGTTCCAAAGGCAAAGAGCTGAAAGGAAAGTTCAGGAAGTTATGGCGCTACAGAGTTGGAGATTATAGAGTCATTTCAGAAATAAAAGATGACATTCAAATTATCCTTGTCGTCAGAGCAGGGCATCGTCGAAATGTTTATGGTTAAATTCTAGCTGATAGTTAATAGATTCTTCTCCTCGTTTCACTCGCTTAGAATGACAATTCCAAAATCACCAATGAGATACCTGCCTTCGCAGGTATGACAGAGTTTATTGCTGAATAACTCGTCATTTCATATTATTCCTTCAACTCCGTTTCAATCAGTACAATATCAGTTTCTCCGGCGTTACGAATGTTGTGTGTGGCTGCCGGTAAATACATCGCTGTGCCGGTTTTTGCTTCGATCACTTTGCCGTTGGTTTGACCTTCG
>JAGRJO010000091.1:2733-4308 GCA_020442725.1 Lysobacterales bacterium | reverse complement strand
AATGTTGTGTGTGGCTGCCGGTAAATACATCGCTGTGCCGGTTTTTGCTTCGATCACTTTGCCGTTGGTTTGACCTTCTGGAATCAATTCCAGTTTTCCTCCCTGAACCACATAAACAGTTCGGAAAGGTGCAATATGAGTGTGAAAACCGGATTCTGTTCCGACCGGATAAGTTAAGCGTAGCATTTGGACAGATTCATTATCCAACAGAACTTCTTTGCTAGCTGCATTTTGAGCCAGAATATTTGTTGAAACTATGGATAAAACAATTAGTAATCTTTTTTTCATAATCTATGCTCCTAAAACAATTTCACCATTTTTAAAAACCATGGATTGACCGGATTCCAAAACCACCCAGTTTTCGTTATTCAATGGCACACTGGATGCCAAAGCTACATTTAAGGATTGAGATTCTGGCATTTTCAGACCCTTAATTTCGGTATCAAAAATACCAATGTCACATTGACGTAATAAAACATAAAGTCCTGGTAAGACCACATCATTGCCTTTATCGTCTTTGACTTCCCGAATATGGCTGAATAAATAAATGTATTCGCTGTCGCTATAAATAAAATTTGCTAGTCCCATAGTTTTCATTTCATTAGCGAATTGATTAAATACTTCAAAGCGTTCTGATAATTCCGGGTTATTCTTACGTTTCCATAACTCTGACATTTGAAACATTAAATAACAAAATGCCGTTTCGGAATCGGTATCGCCCATTGGTTGGAAATGTGGATTGTGATAATTGGGATTATTTACAATGCCTTTAATGTTGCCGTTATGAATAAAAACATGTTGTTGTCCGGCAAGTTCACGGGAGAACGGTTGAGTGTTTCTGAAACTGACATCACCTTGCGTGGCATAGCGAATATGTGACATGATATTTTTGCTTTTTATCCGATAATTCTTTACAAACTCCATATAGGGACTGTCACTTGCCTGTCCGGCTTCCTTGATGATATTGGCCGCATTTTGCTGGTAATAGGCAATTCCCCAGCCATGTCTGTGATGATTGGTTAATCCTCCGTGTTTGGAAAATTCATTCAGGGAGAAGCTGACTTCTGTTGCTGATGATGCGGATAATGCAAATAATTCACACATAAAATACCTGAATGCAAAGAAAAATAAAGTTGAATGCAGTAAAATCGTACGTCCTTTGAGTTTGATTATATCGAAAATCTTCAATAACATGAAAAATTATTCAAAACTGGCATGGTTTGGCGTGGCTTTGGCATTATTTGTCGTGGTACTGGGAGCGTTTGTTCGCCTTTCTGATGCCGGATTAGGTTGTCCTGACTGGCCGGGTTGTTACGGACATTTGGACTGGCCAACCGAAACTCATGAAATTACAAAAGCTAATGATGCTTTTCCTGAAAGAGCTGTCGAACCTCATAAAGCATGGAAAGAAATGGTTCATCGCTATTTTGCCGGAACATTGGGGCTTGTTGTTTTAGCTTTATTCCTTTGGGCGTTTTCAAAAAGACGGGAAATGTCGTATTCGCTGCCTTTGGTTTTGGGTTTTGTTATAGTTTTTCAAGCGGCATTAGGAATGTGGACAGTCACATTGCAATT
>JAGRJO010000091.1:0-2637 GCA_020442725.1 Lysobacterales bacterium | reverse complement strand
TGCTGTTATCTCTGGTTGCTTTGCTTTATAAAACCCGCAAGTCCTGATGAGTAGTTCTAAATTCAGTCAATTTCTGGAATTGACAAAACCTAAAGTGGTTTTGTTGATTGTGTTTACCGCTTTTGTAGGAATGCTTTTATCGGTTGATAAAGGCTTACCGCCTGTAGTGACGATGATTTATGGACTTATTGGCATTGGTTTTGCGGCCAGTTCGGCTGCTGCCATTAACCATTGGGCAGATCAAAAAATTGATGCAATTATGTTACGAACGCAGCATCGACCGCTTCCTCAAGGAGAACTCAAAGACTGGCAAGTAATTATTTTTGCCTTACTCTTATGTTTGATTTCCATGACGGTTTTGGTTCTGAAAATCAACGTACTGACAGCGGTTCTGACGTTTTTCTCGTTAATCGGATATGCTTTTATTTATACATTTTTCCTAAAAAGAATCACTCCACAAAATATTGTGATTGGAGGAGCCGCCGGAGCCGCCCCTCCGGTGCTAGGCTGGACGGCAATCACCGGAAATCTCACCGGTGATGCTTTGTTGCTTTTTGCTATTATCTTTACCTGGACACCACCGCATTTCTGGGCTCTGGCTGTGCACAGGGTGGATGATTATGCCAAAGCCAAAATACCCATGCTACCGGTAACTCATGGAATTCAACACACATTGTTGCACATCATTCTTTACACTATTTTATTGATAATTGTGACTATTTTTCCTTATCTTGTCGGCATGTCCGGTTGGGTTTATCTGATTGGCGCAGTGGTTCTGGGTGGGAGATTTTTGCAATTGGTCCTGCAAATGAGAACCTCCAAAGACCCAATGTTACCGTGGAAAGTGTTTAAATATTCCATCTGGTATTTGATGATTCTATTCGCCATCTTGCTGATTGACCACTATCTACCGGTTCACAATCTCAATCAAAAAGTCTTTCATACGCCATTGCTGTAACAAATTGTGATTGATGCACATATTCATCTGGACGACTCCCGCTTTGATGACGATCGTGAGGCACTCATCAAACAAGCGCAGGATGCCGGTGTGCAGAAGTTCATTGTTCCGGCAGTTGGTGTGAATGGTTTTGAAAAGCTAAAAAAACTTTCAGAAGAAAACAAAGCTATTATCCCTGCTTATGGCTTGCATCCGTATTTTTTGAATCAGCACCAAAAATCAGACATACAAAGACTGGATGACTGGTTGCAAACAAACGATTGTTATGCCGTTGGTGAATGCGGTCTGGATTATTTCGTAAAGGACTTGGAACAAGACTTACAGCAATATTATTTCGATGCACAGATTGAACTGGCGAAAAAATATAATCTGCCCTTGATTCTTCATGCACGAAATGCTGTGGATGCCGTTTATAGCAGCTTAAAAAACGCAGATTATTACAATGCCATGATTCACAGTTATAACGGTAGTATTGAACAAACCAAAAAACTTTTGGAACACGGTATCAAATTCAGTTTTGGCGGAGTTCTGTGTAATCCAAAGGCGACGAAAATTCATGAACTAGTGAAGTTTTGCCCTTCAGAAAGCATCATGCTGGAAACCGATGCGCCCGATCAAAATCTTTATCCGGACTTTAAATTGCGCAATCTTCCTGTCAATTTATTAAAAATCGCTCAATGTTATGCTGAATTAAAAGGAAAAACCTTGCAACAGGTAGAAGATGAAACAACGGAAGTGACACAGACGTTTTTTCAGTTAAAATCTGCATCATGAATGAACAAAAGAAACAAAGGTTTGGTGGTGTCGAACGCCTGCATGGAAAAGACGGTTTTACACGCTTACAAAATGCACATGTCTGTGTCATCGGAGTTGGCGGAGTCGGTTCCTGGGCTGTGGAAGCACTTGCACGAAGTGGTGTTGGTGAAATTACTTTAATTGACGCTGACGATGTTTGCGTGACCAATATCAACCGTCAGATTCATGCCATCACCGAAACCATCGGACAGGAAAAAATCTCAGCGATGGCTAATCGTATCCAAAGCATCAACCCTGATTGTAAAGTTCATCAAAAACCCGCTTTCTTTATGCAATCCACCGCCGAAAAACTTCTTGAGACACACTATGATTTCGTTATTGATGCGATTGATAGCCTGAAACACAAGGCTTTGTTGATTTCTTTATGCAAAGAGAAAAACATCAATATCATCACCGTTGGCGGAGCCGGTGGCAAAACTCAGATTTCAGGAATACAGGTTTGTGACTTAGGGTTAACTCATGGAGATAAATTGCTGAGTAAACTTCGAGCCACTCTTCGTAAAGATTACGGTTTCCCCAAACATGCCGGTAAAAAATTCAAAATCATGAGTGTCTTCTCGCCTGAATCGGTCAAAATGCCATGGTGTGGATTCCCCGAAAACCAACCAAAAACCAGCCTCAAACTTGACTGCAACAACGGCTTTGGAACTGATATGACAGTGATTAGTCTGTTTGGAATCACAGCTGCACATTATGTGATAAATCAATTAGTAATGAGTAATGGGTAATTAATAATTAGTAATTGTAAATCAGTAATAAAAAACTCTGTCATTCTGAGGAGCAACGCACTAGTGTCCGGTTAAAATATTTCATGCGAATTCCAAAGTGGTTTGGAGCTTGTCAATAAGCATTTGTTTTTCCCT
>JAGRJO010000090.1 GCA_020442725.1 Lysobacterales bacterium | reverse complement strand
AAATCACCATTAATTTATCCTGATAAGCTACCCAAAATTGAGTACCCGAGTTATTTTGATGTTAGAAGGGTCAGAAATACTGGAGTTATTTATTGGGGCAATGGACAAGTTTACATCACTCACAACCTAAAAGATCAGTATGTTGGCATGGACGAAGTTGATGACGGAGTGTTCGATATTTACTATAGTATTCATAGAATTGGACAATTTGATATACGAAATAATAAACCAAATTGTGTTAATTATTGGACTGTAAAAGTGTAACCTATGTTAGTGGACATTTTTGTTACCTATGTACTTGACTTGTACAGCACCCCGAACTCTCAGCCGTTGGCTTCCCTCTATATTTCAAAAATTTGGCGAGGTATTTGAACTCACATCGTTCAAAAAAGTTTCAGGAAAATTTTTTCACGCAAGCCCTCAGGGATGAGGGTGAGTATAAGGACGATACGCATAAACATAAATACCTCGTATTTTCAAATTTTCAAAAATATTCCGGTGTGAGTTAAGAGAATTGATTGGTAAATTAGTTAATTATTACTATATTTTTGCTGATTTTTATAACACCGTACTCTGTAGCATTGAGCTGTTTGCTTTGTTATGTTGTGATGCCTTAGCTAAAACAGCCGAAATAAATTTTTCGGCGTTATCAACTCCGATGAATACGCTCTTTACTTTCCCCATAGGTTCAATCAGATCTATTTCAACATTTGGAAAGCCCGAGTAGTTGTAGCGTTTCACAAATTTAAAACGCTTAACATACCCTATATTCTTATGAATTTCTGAAATATTGCTTAAAGGTATAATCAATGGCTGATAAAGTCCGTATCGAATAAATAAATTATTTCCTAATAAAGAAATAGGTCTTCTTGCAACAGAATGATACTCTGCAATAAAGAATATTAAGCTAAAAACAGTTAGTAAAGTTACGATATTTGCAAAAAATGGTGACCAGATAAAATGCAAAAACAAATGCATAATTGGCATCTCAAACGATATCAAATATACAAAGCCAAGTAAATTACTTTGTGCTCCATCTTTATTATGATATGTAAAGTGCTGCTCGCCAATAAAATTTTCAGGTTTCACTCTCTTAAAATAAATGAAATAAGTCCACATTCGAGTTTCGAAACTAAGTAATGCTGCAACAGGACTTTTACCTAAATATTGTTTAATTGGCTTTTCAATGGATAAATCCGGATCTTCACTCTTACTAATAGATGCTTTAATCGAAAGATACACTGTTAAAATTGCTAAAAGTTCAAACAATAGTATAACCGCTAAGACAAAATAGCGCCCGCTTTCAAGATAATGCCAAATCAGTTTACTTTGTTCGGGAATGATGTAACTCCCGATAAGAACAGCCAAACTCATCAAAACAACAGATTTTAACAAGGCTGATTTTTTATCATTTACACACAAAAAACATACAATCGGTAGTGCTATCAATGCATCTAAAAGAAACAACCATTCAAAATTTGCGCTGCCAAATTCATTAATCTTACTGTTAGATTGGTAATAGAACCCCCACCATAACGAAATGCAAATTAGAAATAAGAATGGTATTTTTGACTTTATAGAAGTAGTCACAATTCTCTCCAGATGGTATAGTAATTATTATAATACACTATGAACTCATAACCATATTTCGTCATTTTTTTATAATCCTTTTTTTGACCTATTACTTGTTGAATTGTGAAGATATTATAGAAGTTTGTTCTTTTTTAGCAAGTGGGTTAACTAAAGTCAAACTACCAAAAGGTAAAATCAGGAGGTACTTTCGACTTCGTCCATTTCGCTCAGTATTACATTGATTTAGAACTGACAAAGATTTTTAGCACAAAAAAAGCAGACAAAAATGTCTGCTTTCTTATCAATTCCAAAAATTGAATTATATGGGTTTAGAAAGGCTTCAATTTGCGTTTTAAAAATATGAGTTTGCAAGTGCAAATTATTATTTTTAAAGCGTGAAGAAAAGTCTTTATCAGCCCATATAAACGATTTTTTTAACGTTTCGAGAACTGAACAGCACGTCTCGCTTTGCGAAGACCCACTTTCTTTCTTTCCACTTTTCTGGCATCACGAGTCAGGAAGCCTGCGTCTCTTAGAGGCTTTCTGAATAACTCATCACTTTCAAGCAATGCTCTTGAGATTCCCAAACGAATCGCGCCGGCTTGCCCTGTGTTTCCGCCACCGACAACTGTACATTTCACATCCCATTGATTAGCTACTTCGAGCTTCTCTAGAGGTTGTTTCACAACCATGATAGAAGTTCCTCTACCAAAATAGTCGTCGATTGGTTTGTCATTAATCGTGATATTTCCTGAACCCGGAGTCAAAAATACACGAGCTATTGAAGATTTACGTCTTCCGGTACCATAATATTGTTGATTAGCCATGTTACTTCGCTCCTATTACTAATGGTTTTGGTTGTTGTGCTTCATGCGGATGATTCGGACCGGCATAAACTTTCAGTTTACGGTACATTGTTCTTCCCAATGAATTTTTTGGCAACATGCCTTTTACAGCCGTTTCAATAACCAACTCAGGATGTTTTTGTAATTGTTTTTCCAAAGTTATGGATTTCAAGTTACCGATGTATCCGGTGTGCTTGTGATAAACTTTGTTTTTCATTTTTGTGCCTGTTACAGCTAATTTCTCAGCATTGATAACAACAATGTAATCACCGGTATCAACATGAGGTGTGTAAACAGGTTTGTGTTTGCCGCGTAAACGTCTAGCGATTTCAGCTGCCATTCTACCTAAAACTACGTTTTCGGCATCAATGACAAACCATTCACGCTTGACTTCATCGGCTTTTGCACTAAAAGTTTTCATTATAATATGCTCCTTAGCATTCATCGTGAACAAACTAAATCCCTTACCTGGAACTTTGATTTGCACACTTGTTTATATTACTAGTTTTAATGAAGTAAGTTTGAAAATTCAGTGATATCGAATCTTCGCGCCAAATTCAAGAGCGGGCATATTACTTGACTGCACGCAATAATGCAATGATTTATCAACAATTAGCGTAAACAGTTGGCATTTAATACTGTTTGAATTATACAAACAAGTCATGAGCTTTACTTAAAGGAATTTATTCCAGTCAAAATGAAGTAGATATTTATGTTTTTGATTTGTTCAGTTAAAGTATCAGCACCAAAACAAAATAATAATTTTAATCAGGGGATTATAATGAAACTTACAATTACGCTCACTGGCTTTATATTGATTTTAAGTTCATGTTCACAAGAAAAAGTTAGAGTTGATTCAAAACCTTCACAAGGCGATTATTGGGCTGTCAGATATGGTTATCCAACTATGCAAATCGATCCTTCATGGTTTGTTGAAGGTAGAAAGCAACATGAAAAAGTGCTTGCAAAAATTCCAAGTATGACTCACTCAAGTCGTTCAGCAATTTCAGATTTTTCCACATTTAATTTTACTGCTTTAGGCCCTAAACCTTTGAATACCTTTGGTGGAAGTTCATTTGCAGGTCGAGTGAATGTGATTGTTTCTCATCCAACTGATTCACAAATTGCCTATCTGGGAGTTGACGGTGGCGGAGTCTGGAAAACCGGTAATTGTTGTGATGTGAATACAACATGGACCAATGTCACTGATAATTCTGCGGTTGTCGGCGGAGCTATCGGAGATTTGTATCTTGATCCCAATAATCCCGATATTATTTATGCCGGAACCGGAGATTTAAGATATGGATCATACTCTTTCGGAAGCGCAGGCTTATTAAGATCGAAAAATGGCGGAATCACCTGGGAAATTCTAGGTGAAAGCGAATTTTCTCCTTATCGCAATCAAACTCCCGGAGAGTTTCCACAATACCAGGCCATTGGTAAAGTCCGAAGCAATCCATTAGACTCCACTCAAATCGTAGTTGGAACAAAAACGGGATTGTTTTTTTCCTATGACGATGGTTTAAACTGGACAGGGCCTTGCTTAACCAATACGTTTACTGATCAACGTCAGGATATTACCGGAATTGAGGTTTCTGCTACAGGAGATATTTATGCAGCCGTTGGTACTCGTGGACACCCGACGACTGTACAACCGGACTTAGGACTGAATGGCGCTAATGGAATCTATAAAACATCATTTCCGGCATCCGGTTGTCCAACTTGGAATCTGGTTACACATTCGGGTAATGGTTGGCCTACAGGAACAGGTTTTGGAACTCCTTATCCAACCAATTCTTTAGGAAGAATTGATATCACAATGGCTCCATCAGATAACGATGTGTTATATGCTCAGATAGCAAATGTCAGCACCAGAGAGGTTCTGGGCGTTTGGAAAACCACCGACGGAGGCACCCAATGGACACAAACAGCAACCACTTCTGATATTGGCGGCTGTGATGACGGAGGAACACAAGCCTGGTATGACATGGGTATGGCTGTTTCTCCGAATGATTCTGATATTGTGTTTCTTTCAGCTGTTGACTTATTCAAATCTTCAAATGGCGGAGATACATTTGTGAACAGTACTTGTGGTTATTCTTCCGGCTCATTAGGTGATTTTGTACATGTGGATCATCATGCAAGAACTTTTGTGGCTAACGATCCGACTAAACTATTGCTAGGTTCTGACGGCGGTGTTTACTACACAGGAAATGCCGATGAAGCTAACCCTAGAAATATCAGCTATACACAACTGAATGATAGTATTAATGCCATAGAATTCTATTCGGGAGATATCTCCGCTGATTTTGCCACTGCAACGACTAAAATAGCTGTTGGTGGTGCTCAGGATAATGGCTCTTCAGTCTCTGTCTGGGAAGCACCCAATCCATTACAAGCACAAGCCTGGACACGAGTTAATGGTGGCGATGGAATCTATGCCACAATAGAGCCTATACAATCTCAAAGAATATATGTTGAGTCGCAATACGGAAATATTAGAATCAGCACTACCGGTCCTTTAGGGTCATATAATAATTTTGTGAGCCCTTGGTCGGGGGACAGCCGTGTTCCATTTATTTTTCCTTTTCACATGAACAAACATGATTGCCCTGCGTCAACTTGCGATCAGCTAATGGCGGGGACTTACAGAATTTGGGAGACAAATAACGGTGGTTTGAGTAATTCAGGTTGGTATGTAAATAGCCCGGATTTAACAAAAGGTGTTCTCAATGACCGTTCAATCATCAATCAAATGCATTACGATATGGATGATGGCACGGTTGCCATTGTTGGAACAAATGACGGTAATGTTTACTATGGTTTCAATATGGGGCAAGGTGCGAATACGGCCAATTGGGTTGATGTCACAGACTCAAACTCTACTCTTCCGAACAGACCGATACTCGACGTGGTTTCTTATCAAATGACGGGTTATGCTGCTGTTGGAGGATTTGACCAAAATACCCCAACAACTCCGGGGCATCTTTATCAAATTAGCTGTGATGCCAACTGCCAAAATTTTCAATGGGCTGATAAATCAGGAAATTTACCAAACATTCCTGTAAACAGTGTAATGATTAACCCCCTCTACCCTGATATGGTTTTTGCCGGAACTGACTGGGGACTTTATTACACACAAAATATTAATGACATGACTCCTGATTGGTTTCGATTCACCTCAGGGATTCCTTCAGTGATGATTTGGGATTTAACCATTGACCGAGGATTTACAACTCTGGCTGCATTTACAAGGACACGAGGCGCTTACGTTTGGCCACTGCCGGATACAGAGTTATCGGATTTGATTTTTGAAAATGGTTTTGAATAAAACTTTAATAACAACAATGATTTAATTAATGTGATGCGACACCTTGGAATGTACAAAAAAACTCATCAGCAGTGGCTGAATGAGGTGAATGAATCAAAGTATTTGGACTATGAAACTGATAGCTATAATCAAGGCCCGTTAGTTGAAATGTTAGAAGCTCGTGTTTCCGAATTACTTGGAAAACCATCAAGTTTGTTTTTCAATAAAGGAGTCACAGCACAATTGGCTGCGATGAAAGTTTCATGTGATGCTCGAAATAACAATCTCATCGCTTTACACCCTCAATCTCACATAATTCTGGATGAAGAAGATGCTTATCAAATACTTTTAAATTTAAAAAGCATTTCTATTGGAAAATCAAATCAATCCATAATTTTTGATGATTTGAAAAGTATCAATGAAATCCCGGCAATATTTATTCTCGAACTTCCACTACGGCGGGCCGGTTTTAAACTTTCTGATTGGAATGAACTTCTGAAAATTCGGGAATGGTGTGATGCCAACAACATCCATCTTCACATGGACGGAGCAAGACTTTGGGAATCAGCTCCTTATTACCAGAAGTCTTTTGCCGAAATCAGCTCTTTATTTGATTCGGTTTATGTTTCACTTTACAAAGGCATCGGAGCTATTTCAGGAGCTGTTCTCGCAGGAACAAATGATTTTATCGAGAAATGCAAACCTTGGAGAGCCAGATTGGGTTCGCATCTATGGACAACTTTTCCATCACTTATCACATCTCTTAATGGTCTGGATAACAATCTTCCTCAAATTCCATCATGGGTTCATCGAGCTCAAACTTTAGCCGATAAACTGCAAAAAATTGACGGACTCATTGTCGACATTCCTCAATGCAATAGTTTCCAATTGCGGATTCACACTGATAACCTGAAAGAATTGAATGCCAAATTAACGCAACTGGAATCCGAGTTCGACATGAAAATTTGTCGTCCGTTTTCAGATTATTCAGAGAGTTCTTCTTTAAAATTCACAGAAGTTCAGGTTGGAGCCAGTCACCAGTCCATTGATGATGACGAGATGATTGAACTTTTTACGCAACTAATATCCAAATTGTTTTAAGCTGTATCAATGTAATTTAAGACTTTAGCTTATTAGCAATATCAAGAATTATGTTCAGGCTTTCTCTGACATCTTGGGAGTTTGTCTGCCAGTTGCTGACACTGATACGCATCGCTGTTATACCTTTCCAAATCGTTTGGCCAACCCAGCATGTGCCCTCTTTTTGTACAGCATCCAGAATCTTCAAATTTAATTCTTCGGAACCAAAATCAACCACAACCTGATTCAAAACCACATCATTCATGACTTTATAACCCGCAGCAACAAAACCTTCAGCAAATTGTTTGGCACAGGCACAACAACGATTGACTAATTCTTCAACACCGGATGTTCCCAAATGATGCAAAACTGCGTAAATATCAACGCCGCGTGCTCTTCTTGATAATTCAGGTGTGTAATCCGAAGGATTGCGCCCCGCATTTTTTGTAGGTAAATAAGATGCAGTAATCGCCATTGCTGCTTTTAACGCATGTTTATGTTTGACAAAAGCTAAACCCGAATCATAAGGAACATT
>JAGRJO010000008.1 GCA_020442725.1 Lysobacterales bacterium | reverse complement strand
CACAGGGTTTGGGGTTTTTACAGTTACAGTTCCCGATAGGAACATCCAGTCGGATATCCAGCGGCCAAGTTAATGAGACGCTAAAAGTATTGTCTTGATCGGTAATTTCTGCACTAATCAGCTCGATAGCTTCTTTGAATTGTCTATTCTGCAAATGATTTTGTAAAAGTAACTGGAATGCTGAAAACACCGTTTCTTCCGAGAAGTAACGACTGATTAAATCCTTCGGACCTTTAAAGCTCAACGGTATTTGCAGCATTGATGTTTTCTAAACACAAAGGATTAATTAGAACATTTTTTTATTAATATTTCCATTCCCTTAGATTCTTTCCATACTATAATGCACGCATGAAACCTGATTTAACAATCGAGTCATTGAATTATTCGTTGAGGAAAAATAAAGTCCTCAATGATATTAATTTACATCTACAAGGAGCTCAGGCGGTATGTCTCTTAGGACCGAATGGGGCAGGGAAGTCGACTTTATTGAAAGTTTGCGCGGCGATGCTTTATGCACAAAATGGTTCTGTCGAATTTAACGGAATCACTCCTGAAAAGAACAGAAATCATTATTTATCGCATATTGGTTATATGCCGGAAACGGCTTTTATTGCACCGGAATTAACAGTTTTAGAGCAATTGAAGTTAATGGCAAATATCAGACAAGTTGCTGATTTATCTCAGTCAGTTAATGAAGTTTTACAATTATGTCAGTTAAAATCAGTTTTGAATAAACGCTGCCAGCATTTGTCGCTTGGTTATCGCCAGCGATTGAATCTGGCTCAAGCAATTATCAGTCGTCCTCAACTGATTATCATGGATGAACCGTTAAATGGTCTTGATCCGCATTCAATGGTTAAATTTCGAAATATAATCAATGAGTTAAAGAAAACTAGTCTGGTTCTGGTTTCCACACATTATTTGGCAGAAGCTCAACTCATCAGCGACAGAGTGATAATTTTACAAGAAGGGCAAATACTGGATAATTTGGACATGCATTCTGATAAAAGCATCAATTTGGAACAACTTTATATGCAGCACACCAAAGATTTGGAGTTTGCAGAATGAGCCTGTATCAATTGGAACTGCGGCATTTTTTTCGTTCACCGGTGATATGGATAATCATGTCTATTTCAGCATTTATTGGTGCATGGACATTTCTGATGGCAATCGAACTTTTTTCGGTGATTCAGGTGAAATTTGCCGGCATGAGTGATGCTCCGACTATTGTTCAGGGTGTGGTTTTTCCCGTTATTTCCTCTCAGGCAAAAATTTCAATGATTATAGTCGCTATCATCTCAGGATTGAGTTTTGCCCGATTGCAACCACAAAACGGCTGGTTTTTGATTTTTTCAATTGCCAAAAACGAATTGAATCTGACTTTGCAAAAATATCTGGCTGGAATTGTGATTGTTTTATTGTTTTTGTTACCGGCTTTTATTGCAATGTTTGCTTTAATCATTCTTGCCGATTTGCAGATGAAACTGGTCATAACAGCTCTATTGGGTTTGATTCTATTTGTATGCTGGTTGTCCGCTTTGGGTATAATGATTTCAACTTGGGTGAATAATTCCGGTTTTGCAATTTTGTTAAATATTTTGGTATTTTTCGGATTGTGGGGAATGTCGTTATCGGTTTTGGATGCATCCTGGGGAAAAAATTGGTTGCAGTCATTTTCGCCAAATTATCATTTGCAAAATTTTATGAGTGAAGTTTTACCGTATTCCTCAATCATGTATTTTCTTTCTGGTATCGTGATTTTTTTATTTGCTGCTTCGATAAGAATTAATCACCGTCGGTATTTGCTGAATTGATGAATACGCAAATTACAAAAAAATATTCTCTGTTGGTTGTTCTGGTGATAGTTTTGTCAGTTCTATTTATCTATCTGGAAAAAAACAATCAGCAGTTTTCAGTTGTATTGGATGACAGTCATGCTTTGAATCAACAAACCATTAAAATTTTGCAAACATTAAAAGGTGAAAAAGCGATACAAATTGATATCTATACCGATAAATCATCAGCTTTAGCCGATAAAATGAGTGATTTTTTTCAGCGATTTCAAAGAGTTAATTCGGATATTGGTTATCAATTCATCAATCCGACAGAAAACCCGGATCAAGTCAGATTAAATGCCGTTTCCATGCAAGGGGAAATGGTCTTATCTTTAAAAAATTCAGAGAATAAAAAGTCAGTAAATATCACCGAATTATCGGAAAGTGCGGTAATAAATTCGATTTTGAGGTTGTTAAATCCATCCAACCAATGGATTGTTTTTGCCGAAGGTTTTGGAATGTCAAAAATTGATGACGAAAGCCCATCGGGTTTATCAAACTTGTTGATATACCTGAAAAAAACTGGATTGCAAGTCGCTCGAATGCCTTTGAATCCGGATGTGCAATTGCCTGAGCAGGTGAAGTTGATTATTTTTCCCGGACCAACCGATACACTAAGTGATGAAATGACAAGTTGGATATTGTCGCAAATGAACAAAGGTGTGAGTATTTGGTGGTTGACAGATACTTTTGTAGAAAACCAGGATAATTTAGAACTCGCTTTTGATATTTTAAGTGGTGAAGAAATCCTGAATGATGACAAACCGTTTTCAGATGTCGTCAGCGCATTTGGAAATCACCCGATAACTGAAAACTTCAATCAGCCTGTATATCTAGCAGGTATTCGTGAAATTCAGTCTGATCAATGGAACAATTTGCTTCAGACTGAAAAAGGAAAGTCCTTGTTTCTAGCCCGACAGTATGATAACTCGCGGGCTGTTATCAGCGGCGATGTGGATTTTATCAGCAACCAATTGATTAATGTGGCTGCAAATAAGGCGATGATATTACGAATCATAGATTGGCTCACCGACAATGACAAGCGCCTGAATTTACCGATAACTGTGAACAGTGACACTCAACTTTATCTCACGCAAACTCAACTTTTGATATTGAGTGTCCTGTTAATGATTGTCATTCCATTAGTATTTTTATCAATCGCTTTCAAACAATGGAGAAAAGCTCGTGTTTGAGGTTAACTCCGATGAATTCTGGATGTCAAAAGCCATCGATCAAGCGTTAAAAGCTGAAAGTATTGGTGAAGTTCCGGTCGGTGCAGTTATTGTGAAAAATAACGAATTAATTGCAACTGGTTACAATCAAGTCATTACCCTGAATGATAGTTCCGCACACGCAGAAGTGATGGCATTACGAAATGCCGGTGCTTGCATTGGTAATTATCGGCTTGTTGATACCACTATGTACGTGACCCTGGAACCTTGTATGATGTGTGCCGGAGCAATGGTTCACGCCCGGATTTCAAGGCTGGTATTTGGTGCTTTTGATCAAAAAACCGGCGTCATCAGCTCACGAGATGATTGTTTCGATAAACCGTATCACAATCACAGAGTTGAGTATCAAGGCGGAGTTTTACAGGATGAATGTTCGCAATTGTTGAAGGAGTTTTTTAAACAGCGGAGGAGTTTAAAATTATAAAATTTTTATGTTGGATTTTTCCAACAATTCTCTTTTTGTTACTTTGTTGGGTGGCAGCAAAGTAACATTAAGAATTATTCCCTCTCCTCGAATAAACCAAAGCACCAATCCCGAGTAAGAAATAAATCATTAAGATATATTGGAATTGTTCTCTGTTTTCGGTGAATTCAAAGTAAATAATCAGCAATCCGGCGATAACAAGTCCTAGCATTGCAGTAATTGTTAAAATTAATGACGAACCTGTTTCGTGGCGTTTTTTGAAGTTGGTATAAGCCATGATGGCGGAGACGATGATAAAAGTGATGCTACCGAATTCAAGGATGATTTGCAGTCCGCCGGTTGCCAGTAATAGGAATGCCAAAGCACTCATGGTGATAATGGCTTTGTAGGGAATGTATGTTTTTATTTTTTGCCCCAGCGGTTTGGGAAAATATCCGTCGTTGGCAATCACAGCCATAAGACGCGAGGCTCCAAACAGAGTTCCGCTGATAGCACTCGATGTCGCCAGTAAAGCTCCAAATATCACAATAAATTGTCCGAATTTACCTAAATAAGTCGCTGCACCCGCCGCTAGTGCGTACTCTTTATCGCTGATGATGATTTCTTTGGGAATGGTCGCCAGAGTGGAAATCGCTAGGGCTACATAAAGAATTGTTGCTATGAATATTGCCGAATAAATGGCTCGCGGGATGTTTTTCTGCGGGTTTTCCATTTCGTTATAGGCGTGAATCACCAATTGAAATCCCTCATATGCGACGAAGGTGATTGAAGAAACGATAAGAATTTGTATTAATGTCGTTTGACTTTCAAATATGGGTACGAGGTTGTGAAAATCTCCTTTTCCTGCAAGCAAGCCGGAGATAAATAACAAAATCACAATTTTGGTATAAACGAGTAAGTCTTCCAGCTTTCCCATACCTTTGACGCTGACGAGATTGATGATTGCGAAAAAAGATATGATGGCAGCGGCAATTATTTTTTGCCAGATTTCTGTATGGAAGAATTCAATCTGACTGCAAAAATAGGATGAGAACGTGAAAGCATAAAGTGCTAAAGTGCTGATATATCCAAAGACAATCAGCCAGCCAATGATAGAAGCTGCGAGAGTGTTTTTGGGGAAAGATTTCTTGAAAAATGAATAGGTTGCACCCTCATCTTGATAAAGTAAAGCCAGTTTGACATAGGAATAGGCAGCTAATAATGCCAAAAGTCCGCCAATCAAAATGGCGATTGGTGTGGCATTGCCGATATTTTCAGTGGCTATTCCCAGAATTGAAAAGATACCGCCACCGACCATTCCGCCCAGAGCGATGGCAATCAATTCGCCTAATCCTAAATCTTTTTTTCTGACTCTGGTGAGCTTGGTCATGGCAAAGTTCGTTTTTAAAAAATTATGGCAGTTTATTTAAAGTAGATTTTGCCAGATTGGTCCAGTATCTTTCTTTCTTTTGGTAAAATTTGGGTGCCAGTTTACTGCGTTGTATGGAATCTTGAAGGACTTGCTTGGCTTTTTCTATTTGATTCTTTTCGATAAGTAAAAGTGCATAACGCACACGACCTTCTTCTCCGGGATAATTGTCTGAAACAACGGCGTATTCTTCGAGTGCTTTATCGTGATTTTTTAACATTTCGTGGTTTCGGGCATAGAGTAAATGTCCGTCCGGTGAGGTGAAATTAGGATTCATTTCAATCAAATCATCCAATGTTTGCAGAGAGTTTTGGAATTGCTCTTTGCCAAAAAAAGCAAAAGCCAGTTTAAGCATGATATTCGGATCACCTTCACCCACGCCTTTGAGGCAGGACTGGTAAAGTTCGATGGCATCATCGAACATTTTCGCTTCATAGCATTCGTCAGCTAATTTGAGTTTGTTTTCCAGAGTGTTGGCAATTTGCAGTTGCTCTTTTCTTTTACGGAGTTCACACTGTGGATCAATGGCTTTAATCAAACTGTTGGTAGCATTGTGAACGGTTCTGGATTGTTGCAATTCAGGGAGAATTTGTGTGAAAACATAAATTGCCGAGCCGATGACCGGAATAAACATGATGATATAAATCCAGTACATTTCTCTTTGAGTTTTAACCACATGAATGGCGAGAGCGATTTGTATCATGAGTGCTAAACCAATTGCCGGCATGATTTTCTCTTTTGAATATTAATCTTGCAGTATAATTCCTCTCATCAGGAAGTCAATAAATTCACATATCAAGGCTTAGCTTGCAATGAATGGTCACTCCATTGATAAAAGCTATAACGCAGAGATGAGAATTTAGTGGCTTCCCTAATTTATTGATATATTGATGAAAGGTTTAAGTTTATTCACCTTTATACTGTGTTATCAGTATTCGACTTAGAATGACTAAACCATCATTCTAATGTCTTGTCGGAATAAATAAAATTAAACTGATGGAGGATATAATACTGCAAGGTTAATATCGTTATTCCTGTTCCACCCAACCGGACTCACCATCGGTCCAGTGTTCATTTTTCCAGATGGGAACTCTGGATTTGACTTCGTCAAGTATGTATCGACATGCTTTGAAGGCGGCATCACGGTGTGCGGCGGAAACGCCAACCCAAACAGCCATATCACCGATAGCCAATGTTCCGATTCGGTGAGTGCAGAGAGCTTTTTTGATGGAAAATTTTTCGAAAGCCTCTTGGATAATTTGATTACCTTCTTTTTCAGCTAATTTTGTGTAGGCCTCATAAGCGAGTTTTAATACCGATTTGCCTTGATTGTGATTTCTCACCCAGCCTTCAAAACAGACAAATCCACCGCATTCGTCATCCAGAGCTTGCTTTTTTAATTCGCTATCGTTGATTGGATTCTCGCTGAGACGAAACACTTCAACCTCCTGAAGCCGGTGGCAAAAAGGCGATTTCATCACCATCTTCAATCGCTGTTGACCAATCGCAGAATTCATCATTTATGGCAACTTTAATACTGGGTTTGAAAGGTTCTGATGAAGCGAATTTTAGCAATTCGATATATAGCTCTTCAATATTATTGCTTTCGGTTTCTAAATCCAGATGATTATTTTCCCAAATTTCTTTGAGCTTTCCAAAAAACAAAACTTTTATATTTTTCATAAGGTTATATCTGATTTTCCACCGGTTTTCTTAATCAGTTTAGTTTCAGTAATGACCATATCATGTGACAATGCCTTACACATATCATAAATGGTTAATGCCGCAACGCTGGCACCGGTCAGTGCTTCCATTTCCACACCGGTTTTATGATGCAATGAAACCTCACAAGTGATTTCTGCATTTCCATCGCTGTTAGTGATGATGTTGATTTTACATTTTTCGATAGCTAGTGAGTGACAAAAAGGAATCAATTCATGAGTTTTCTTGGCAGCCATCACTCCGGCAATAATTGCGGTGTGATACACCGGTCCTTTCTTTGTTACTAATTCATCGCCTTGGAAATATCTTTTGATTTCATTAGGGAAAATAACGGTGCAGGTTGCAATTGCAGTACGCTTAGTAACGCTTTTATCACTGACATCAACCATTGTCGGGTTGTTATTTTTGTCGATGTGGCTTAAATCTGTCATTCTATCCCCCGATTACATACATTTCGATTTTATCTTTGCCTGTTTCAATTTGGTGTCTGAGTTCGCTGTAACGATCATCTCTGGCTTGCCAGATTTCAGCTATCTTTTGAGAAAGTAAATCCGCATGATTGGTTCTTAAGTATTTTCTGAGGTCATGTGATTGATGAGAAAATAAGCAAGTATAAAGTTTTCCGTCAGCGGAAATACGGGCTCGGGAACAGTCCTGACAAAACGGCTTGGAAATTGAAGTGATAAAGCCTATTTCTCCTTCAAAATCCTTGTATTTATAACGACTGGCGACTTCACCTTTATAGTTAGGGTTGAGTGGCTCAATTTTCCATTGTGATTCAATAATCTGAATGATTTCTTTAAAACTGAGGACATCATTTAACTGCCAGTCATTTTTGTTTCCAACATCCATATACTCGATAAAACGTACCACAACATTGGTGTTTTGATATTTTTTCAAAAGCGGAATGATTTGGTTTTCATTCACTCCGGCTTGAATCACACAATTCAGTTTTACACTTTTAAGAGAGGAGTTTCGTGCCGCTTCGATCGCATTGAGAACAATATCCAGTTGACCTTTTTCGCCGGACATTTGGTGATAAAGTTGCGGGTCTAAGCTATCAATGCTGATATTGACTCGATCCAATCCGGCTTTTATCAAATCCGGTAATTGTTTCTCCAGCAGTAAACCATTGGTGGTTAAGGCAATATCCTCAATGGATTTGATTTCTTTAATTTTGGAAATTAGTTGATCGAGATTTTTGCGTAATAAGGGCTCTCCGCCAGTGATGCGGATTTTATTGACGCCATAGTTCGCAAATACCGCGACAATCTTTTCGATTTCATCAAAACTCAAACGTTCATCAGGTTTTAAAAATTGGTAATTATCATCAAATTTTTCTTTTGGCATACAATAAGGACAACGGTAATTGCAAGTATCCATCACCGAAATTCTTAAATCCCGTATGGGTCGATTGAGTTTATCAACTAACATTGAGCGCAGAAAAATAGGATTGTTTGAGGGACTTCCACTTTTTATGGTTTTCAGTTTGATGGCTCTCGTCAGTCAGTTTATCTATTGACCTCTTTAAACGCTTAAGATTCGCTTTTTGCCATGATTTTTTTGGATTTTTAATGCTGCAATTATCAAAATCAATGAGATAAATTTTGTTGGTTTCGTTCTCAATCAGTATATTATGAGCATTCAAATCAGCATGATAAACACCTTTTTGGTGAAACAATGCAATGGTTTTTCCAATGGAATTCCAAATTTCAATATTGCTATCGGTATTTAGCAATTGTGAAAATACCTGCGTATTTGGGATGTATTCAATCAAAATATTTGCCTGATAAAACAAGCCTTTTTTACAGGATTGAGCCGCAACCGGTTGTGGAGTAGGCAGTTCCAGTTGCTGAAGTTTTTGCAATAAGCGAAACTCTTTGAAACTTCGGGTTTTATCCAAAGATGACCAAAAATACTTATCTTTATTGAATTTGGCAGGCACACCACCTCGATAATAATGCCTGAGCATCATTTTTGTATTTCCTGATTTCACCATCCAGGCTGATCCACGTCCGCTGCTCGCTCCTAACAACCGACCGTTGTTGAGCCAGAATTTATCATCAAACCATTCGGCTGTGACGTCATCTTTCAGCTCATCTTTGGCAATAATCCAGCAAGTCCCGGATTTTTTTACAAGGCTTTCTGACATACAATTCAGATAAGAAATAAAGCAGACAAGGATAACATATTTTGGAAAAATTTGATAAATCTATGCTAATATACATGGCTTTTTTAACACTCGGGATTGAATAATTTATGGGTCACTCAAAGGTCATAATTGCTATTGTTGTCACTATTGTGGTGGTGAAATTAATTGCTGTTCATCTGTATTTGCGCACAAAAATCAATCAATCCGATTCCCAAAAAGACCAATCTTCAAAGGATGATTAACTCCATTTGCATTCTGCGTTTATCTGCCATCGGTGATGTGACACATGCTTTACCGGTGATTGCCACTCTGCAAAATCGCTTCCCTAACGCCAAAATCACCTGGATTATCGGCAAAATAGAATATAAATTGATGAAAGGGTTGAAAGGTGTTGAGTTTGTATTATTCGATAAATCCAAAGGCTCAAAAGGCTATAAAGAAGTTAAAGAGCAACTGAAAGATACCACTTTTGATGTTTTGCTACAAATGCAATACTCTTTTCGTGCCAATCGTTTGGCATGGAAAATTAAAGCCAAACAACGCGTTGGGTTTGATAAAAAACGCTCCAGAGAATTTCACAGTTACAAATTGACACACCGAATTGCCGCTGTAGAAAAACAGCACGTCCTTGATAGTTTTATGGAGTTCACCAAAGTTTTAGGTGTGAAAGAAAAAGAATTTATCTATCAATGGAATATTGAAACCGAAGCGGATGATCAGAAATTTGTTAATCAATACATTCAGAAAGATAGAAAAAATGTAATTATCAGTCCTTGTTCCAGTAAAAAAACTCGGAACTGGTCTGTAGAAAACTATGCCAAAATTGCTGATTATTTGGTCGAAAAATATCAGGCTCATGTGATAATTTGCGGAAGCCCTTCTCCCTATGAGATTGAAATTGCAGGGGAAATTGAAGAGTTATGCAAACATCCGGTGACCAATATCGCCGGAAAAGACACCTTGAAACAATTGTATTTAATGATGAAGTCGGCTGATTTAGTGATTTCTCCAGATTCCGGTCCGATGCACATTGCCAATGCCGCCCGAACACCAGTGATTGGATTGCATATAGCGACTATATCAAAAAGAAGCGGAGCCTATAATTATCCGAATCTTGCAATCGATGTGTTTGATCAAGCCGCTGGTTTGGTTGGAAAAAATCCTGAAAAAATCCGTTGGGGCGGACAAGTTGTCCACCCTGAGGCAATGAATCTCATCACTCAGGAAATGGTGAGAGAAAAGATTGATTTGGTTCTGGGTGTATAGACCGCATCCCGTCATTCCGTACTAGCGTTAGCGTGATACGGAATCTCAGTGGGAATCGTGGTAACTTTTGTATCGCAAAGAAGACGCAAAGGTACGAGAAGTTTTTATTAGACATTTCGAGCGAGTAAATTCATAATTTTCCGTCATTTCTGTAAAATCATAATATTACTCTTGAATATCTAATTATAATGTATATACTTGAATATACATAAAAACAGTAAATCAATATGCTTACAAAAATCCAGAAATGGGGAAATAGCCAGGGAATCAGAATTCCGAAAATTATCCTTGAAAGCTCTCTGATTGAGCTTGGTGAAGAGGTGGATATTTCTATTGAGAATGGAAGGATTGTTTTAACCCCAACAAAAAGGATTCATGGCCGGTTTGCGATTGCTGATCTGGTTGCTGAAATGCCAAAAGAATACAACATATCTGAAGAAGATTGGGGTGAATCTGAAGGAAAGGAAGAATGGTAAATTACATTCCTGAAAAAGGTGATTTTGTAGTTCTGAACTTTAATCCTCAATCCGGTCATGAACAAAAAGGGAAAAGACCTGCATTGGTTATCAGTAATCAGCATTTTAATCAAGCTACCGGATTAGCTGTTGTCTGCCCATTAACCAATACAAACAGAAGAATTCCATTTCATTTAGATGTATCGCAAACGACTACACTTACGGGTTTTATCATGGTTGAACAAATGAAATCCGTGGATTACAGAGCCAGAAGAGCTAAATTTATCGAAAAAGCTGATAAATATCTACTTAATGATGTCTTGAGTATTGTGGATGCTTGTATTTATCAGTAGCAATGATTTACTAGTATGACGCATTGTGAATTATGGCTTTATTTGTAATTTAATTTCAGTAACGCAAAGTTCGCCAAGAAAACGCAAAGAATAAATCGAACTGTCATTCTGAGGAACGAAGTTACGAAGAATCTTAAGATATTGAAAATTACGCCAATTTCAGGAGATTCTTTGTTTTTGGCTTAGGATGACAGCATATATTACGATGGATTATAAAAATATCAAAAGAATGTTGGGCTTCATTGCATTCAGCGCCAACCTACGCGCTAGTTCGACTAATCAGATGTCATTGGATTAGTTGTTCTTACCAGAGGTTGTTTTGGTTGTAGATTCAATGGCTTTAATTATTTTTTCCAGCTTTTTTCCATCTTCTTCTAATTTGGCTAGTCTTTTTTCTGCTTCGGCTAATTCTTTTTCAGATTGGGCTAATTCTTTTTCAGATTGGGCTATACTTTTATCTAATTCGGCTAATTCTTTTTCTCCTTTGGCATTTTCTTGTTTAATAAAATTGATATAACAACCTGATTCCAGCTTTGCTTGTTCTTTTGTTGTTTCTCCTTTTTTTACCATTGTTCTGCCATCAATCACACCATTATGATTGAAATCACATTGAGCCAAAAGCTCTTGATTTTCCGTAGTCCCGGCTTGTGACATTGAAGAAAAACAAATAAAAAATAAACAGATAGAAATCAAATATTGAGGAGTTTTGTACATTTTTGCTGAATTTAGATGGTCTAACGAGGTTTAAATTTTAAATGCCAAATATCAATGTGTCAAAGATTTTTGTATCTTTCATATTAGCTCAGTATGAAAGATTTTATAATGATTCTAGTAGGTTGGCATTGAATGCAATGAAGCCCAACATTTCGGTGAATATGTTGGGTTTTTAAATTCTGTCTGAGTTTTTTTAGATTCTTCGACTCGTTTCACTCGCTCAGAATGACAGCCTTATTTTTACAACCTCTGTGTCACTCCGTGTCTCCTCTGTGAAACTCTGTGTTCCATACATGATAAATCTTGGCGTACCTTTGCGTTTTCTTGGTGAACTTTGCGTTTCACAACTACTTCTGCAATTTATTCTTAATGGCAACCAAAACCGCCAAAACAAAAAACGCACCGGGTGGAAGGATTGCAACTAAAAAGCCTTGGTAATCTTTAAAGATTTGCCAGTTAATCATTTTTCCGAAGTCGCCAAATAGCAGATTGGCTTGCGAGAATAAGCTGCCTTGGCCGATGATTTCTCTAATCGCTCCGATAATGAATAGAACCAAAGCAAAACCAAGTCCTGTAAAAAAGCCGTCTTTAATAGAAAGCCATAATCCATTTATTGAGGCAAAACTTTCGGCACGGGCGATGATGATGCAGTTGGTTACAATCAATGGAATAAATATCCCAAGTATCAGATAAAGTTCGTGAAAATAAGCATTCATAAACATTTCCAACGCTGTCACTACGCTGGCAATGATTAACACAAATAAAGAAATTCGTATCTCTTTTTTGGTTATTGGTTTGATGATGGAAACCAGTGAGTTAGTGACTGTCAGAGTAAATATGGTTGCAATTCCTAAGCCTAAAGCATTTATCGCGGAATTAGAAACAGCTAAAAGTGGGCATAAACCTAAAAGCTGAACGAGAGCTGCGTTGTTGTCAATTAGACGCTCTTTAATAAATCCGCTCATGATGTTTTCTCCACTTTGATATTTGAAACATCCTTGATTTGAAATTCTGCTTGATGGGTTTGGTAATAATCCAATGCCTGTTTGATTGCTTTCACAATGGCTCTGGGTGTGATGGTTGCGCCGGTAATTTGATCGAATTCACCACCATCTCTTTTGACATTCCATCGTTTTGGTTGAGGGTTGCTTAGTGATTTTTGCGGAAATTGTTTGAGCCAGTCACTTCTCGTAGCGATAACCAAATCCCCAAGACCGGGAGTTTCGTGTTGTTCAATGATTTTAACTGTAGTAATTTCACCATTCGCTTTGATTCCAACCATGATATCTATATCACCGGAATAACCATCTCTGGCTGTTACAGGAATGGCAACAACTGAAAGTTGGTTGTTTTGCAGTCCCAGATAAACAGTTTGAGGTTTTCTGTGACCTAATAATTCGGGTTCATAAATTTCAATAACCGACTCAACTAAATTGTTATCATGCAGTTGAATTGGGATTAAATCTTCCAGACTTTTTAATAATAATTCGGTCTTTTGTTGTTCAATTCTATCATGTGTCAGATTTTCGCTGAGCATTAAAAGTCCTGCTGTCAGCATTGTAACCAGACTGAGAATGAGTGGAATTTTGATAAAATTTGACATTATTTCTGACCGTAGGCTTTTGGAATGGTTAACCGGTCAATCAATGGTGCGGATAAATTCATCAACAACACACCGAATGCGACGCCGTCAGGGAAATTTCCGAATTCACGAATCAGAACAGTCATTACTGCCACACCGATGGCGAAAATAATTTGGCCTTTAGGGCTGGAACATCCTGTAGTTGGGTCGGTTGCAATAAAAAATGCACCCAACATCAATCCACCGGTGAATAAATGCTGAAGAGGGCTGATATAACCATCCGGATTGTAGAGATAAAAAGACAGAGCAAACAAAACAGTCGCAATAATAATTGTTGTCGGTACACGCCAGCTGATGATATTTTTCAGTATCAAAAACACACCACCAAGTATGTACAATGACGATATCCATTCCCAAGCCAAGCCACCAAGTTTTCCAAACTCAGGTTGTGCTGAAATTTCAGTCATTGTCAGTTCCTGACGCAAACCGTTTTTAATACTGTCAAGCGGAGTTGCCTGAGTTAATGTATCAAACTCAACATTTGCAGGAAAACTTTGAGTAAAAACAGCGGATAACACTTCAGAAAAGCTCATGTCATATAAAGCGATTGAATGAGGAGCCAGCCACATTGACATGGATTGTGGGAATGAAATTAAAACGACCGCAAAACCTACCATTGCCGGGTTGAAAATATTTTGTCCCAAGCCGCCGTATAAATGTTTGGCAACAACAATCGCAAAAAACATCGCTATTAAACTAATCCACCACGGAGCCAGAGGAGAAATACACAAAGCAAATAATATTCCGGTGACAACTGCTGATAAGTCAGAAATAAAGAGCCCGACAGGTTTTTTAAGTAGCTTCAGACTGATAATTTCAAACAAAAGTGCGAAGAATACACTCAAAGTTATTTGTAAAACGATACCAAATCCAAAGAAATAGACATAAGCAATTATGGCGGGAATCAATGCAAGAAGAACATGCAACATCACATTTCTCACACTGTTTTTCGTATGAATATGTGGTGCATGAGTTGTGGCTTTAGGATTATTCATCACCTTTTTCCTTTTGTTGTTTTGCCAGTTTTGCTCTTTCCACACTCGCCTGAATTTCCATTTTTATCTTTTCAGGATCTCGTGCAGTGGTGCTTCGGGTTCGTTTGCGTTTGTTCATGCGTTCTTGTTTGAGTTGTTCCAGTCTGGCTTCACGATTTTCGTGTCTGAGTTTGGCAGCATCGGATTTGTTCTTTTTGTAATCCAGATATTTCAATTCAGCTTTAGCGTATTGATAATATTGCACTAAATTGATTTGACTCGGGCAAACCCACGAGCAAGCTCCGCATTCGATACAATCAAAAAGATGATGTTCACGGGCTTTTTCCAGATTTCCGCCATTGATGTACCAATGCAATTGCTGAGGTAATAGTTCAGCCGGGCAAACACTGACACATTCTCCGCAACGGATGCACGGCATCGTTGGAGATTGTGGTTTTGGTTTTTTCGACATCACCAAAATGCAGTTTGTGGTTTTTTCAATTCCTGCACTGAGTTCCGTAACTGAATAACCCATCATTGGTCCGCCGATGATGACCTCATCACTGTCTTGGATATTACAATTCACTGCTTGGAGAATATGGTTTATCGGTGTGCCGATAGGAATTATAAAATTTTGTGGTTTAGAAATCCTGTCACCGGCAACAGTTACAATTCTTTGAACTAATGGCTTCGATTCGTTGCAATAGTCGGCAAGTGCTTTGATTGTGCCGATATTTTGCACGATAATACCTAAATTAAGTGGCAAACCTCCGGATGGAACGTCTTTTCCCGTAAGGACTCTAATCAGCTGTTTTTCACCTCCGGTTGGATAAATGGTTGGAACTTTTACAGCCGATACCGAAGATAGTTTTCTTTGAGTAATAATTTCATTGAGCTTGGGCTCGATTTTTCCGGTTTGATCTTCAATGGCGATGATGGCTCGTTTGGCGTTTGAGGCTTTCATCATTAAATCAATTCCATCAAACAGTTGTTCAGGAAATGAAAGCATTAGTTGAGCATCACAACTGATATATGGTTCACATTCAGCTCCATTAACGATGAGTGTATGGATTTGATTGTTTTCGTTATATTTCAGATGTGTTGGAAATCCGGCTCCACCCATACCCAATAATCCGGCTTGACGAATTTGTGTAATAATTTCAGAGGGTGTTAATGATTTATTATTTTCGATATCTATAGATTGCAACCATTCTTCTTTACCATCAGTAGTAATTTCAATAACAGGGTTGAGTTTTGCTGTTGGGTTTGCCGAGATTCTTTCAGAAATATCAGTCACCACTCCGGAACCGGATGCATGAACATAAACACCACTCTTGTTCTGAGGCTCTGCAATAATTTGTCCTTTTTTGACAACTTCACCAATATTTACAACTGGTATGGCGTAATTTCCTTTGCCAACTTCCAGAGAAATATATAATTTTTTTGCAAGTGGTAATTCGGACAATCCATTTGTCAACGAATCGGATTTGTGGTGCTCCAGTACAACGCCACCATGAAATTGATACAATGTTTGAGTTTGTCCTACCATTGTTGTGATTCCGCTATAGTGGCAAAAAGTTTGGGTTTTTCAAGTCGTGAAATATATTGAGGTAACGGCATTGGAATCTGAATAATGCAATCAACGGGACATACAGGAATGCACAAATCACAACCGGTACAGGCATCTGTAATGACCGTGTGCATTTGTTTGGCAGCTCCGACAATGGCATCAACAGGACACGCTTGAATGCATTTTGTACAGCCAATACAGTCTTTCTCTACGATTTCGACAATCATATCAACCGGGTCTTCACTACCATTTTCCGGGTTTAATTCTAAAACCTCCACATCCAGTAAAGCAGCCAGCTTTTTGATGCCTTCTTCACCGCCGGGTGGGCATTGATTGATTGGAGCTTCTCCTCCGGCAATTGCTGTTGCATAGGGTTTGCAACCAGGATAACCACACTGACCGCATTGAGTTTGTGGCAAAATGGCGTTGATTTGTTCAACAATCGGATTGCCTTCGACCTTGAATTTTTTCGAAACCCACATGACAAGAATACCGAAAAATAACGATATGACTGAAATGATTAATAAACTGATGAGAGAGTCCATTTATCTCACCATTCCTCCAAACCCCATAAATGCTAAAGACATTATTCCGGCAGTTATCAAAGCAATCGGTGTCCCTTTGAAGGATTCAGGCACATTTGCCATTTCCAGTCGCTCACGAATTGCAGAAAATAGCACTAACACTAAAGTAAAACCGATAGAGGCACTCAAACCAAAAACAGCAGACTCAATTAGATTGTTTTGTTGCTGAATATTGAGTAAAGCGACGCCGAGAACGGCACAGTTGGTTGTGATTAAAGGTAAAAATATTCCCAAGACCTGATAAAGCAAAGGTGATGTCTTATGCAAAATAAGTTCAGTAACTTGAACAGTTACAGCAATAACGAGAATAAAACTGAGAGTTTTGAGGTATTCAATTTCAAGCGGAATTAACAAATAAGTATGGATAAAATAACTGACAATAGACGATAAAGTCAGTACAAAAGTTGTTGCCAATCCCATACCCAAAGCGGATTCATATTTATTGGAGACTCCCATAAACGGGCATAATCCCAAAAACTTCACCAAAACAAAGTTGTTGATAAAAACCGCACTAATAAATATGAAAAATAACTCCGACATAAATTGATAACTGAATAATTGACCGCATATTTTAACGGTTCTTCAAAGAAGAAAGTATAATATTTGTCAAACTAGTGAGATTTTTTTATGCAGAGATATGGTGAGTTGGATGCTTCTTACAAAGCTGCCGGTGAAGAGCAGGGCATTCGTAAATTGGTTGATGAGTTTTATCAGCAGATGGAAACTTTGGAGCGAGGACAGCACATTCGTTCCATGCACACAGAATCTTTGGAAGTGATTAAGGACAAATTATCTTTGTTTTTAATGGCATGGTTGGGAGGCCCGAAAATCTATCGCCAGAAATATGGTGGTATATCGATCCCGATGGCACACAAACATCTGGTTGTGACAGAACAGGAAAGAGATGATTGGTTGTATTGCATGCAAGTAGCTTTGAAAAAACAAGACTATGCCGAAGATTTCAAAGAATATCTAATCAAACAATTATCAGTTCCTGCGGAAAGAATTAGGCAGGTTTCGAGGGATATATGATTAATTAATCCCTTTTTTATGCCATACGGATCAAGTAGAACTCACTTATTTAGGTTATATTTTGAAAAATTATTGTTTAATAATGAAATAGTAGAAAAAATGTGATTTAATTTACAATTTGACAATAGGTATTAGGTATGAAAAAAAATAAAAATTTAACTTCTTTGCTATCTATGGTGTTGGCTATATTTTTTAGTTTTAGTGCAATTGCTACAGATGCAAATAATACTTCCGAGTTATTATCACCTTCTAATAAACCACAGCCGGTTATTTTAGGGACAAATAATTTGCCGACAATATTTGCAGCAAATAACGGTGGCGATCCTGGTGGTGGCATCTATTTTGATCTTGAAAACGTAGGTAGTGAAGCAATCGTAATTAACAGTTGGGATGTTAATACAGAGGATCAGACAACTGTTAATGTATGGACAAGGCCAGGTACTTATGCTGGGTTTGAAACTACTACTACCGGTTGGACTTTACTCGGAACCGATAGCACTGTAGTGGCTCAAGGTGTTGACACACCAACGTCAGTTGCTGTTGGTGGTCTTATCATTCAACCTGGTGAAGTTTATGGTATTGCTATGGAAGGAGATGGTTCATGGATTTATACAAATGGTGATGGTACTAATCAGGTTTATAATAATGGTGTTTTAGAATTAAGAGCCGGTAGTGCGAATAATATCGCATTTAATTCTGGTGTCTTCAGCCCCAGAGTATGGAATGGTGTTGTTTACTATGGTCCTGCAGGTCCACCACCTGTTATTCCAAGTTTAAGTTTCTGGGGTTTGATGTTATTGGTATTAACGTTAATCGCTTTTTCTTATTCAAGATTTTATAGAAATAACTAATCAGGTTTGACATAAAAGAATAAAAAAGCCCGAGGTTTAATAAATAACCTCAGGCTTTTTTATTTTTTACGATATTTGTTGTGAGAAATTCAATAATTAGTTTTTTCACTTCTTTATGAAACAACATTCTGAAATGATTGGTGTTTACTGATGTATGTTTATCAATCCAATCAGCTTGGGTTTCAACAAGAGCAACAGTGCCATCGTTGGGTTCGGGAAGCTTTGTTACCAATTTGGCTATGCCAATGCCATTAGATGTTCCTGCAATCATGCAGGAATTTCGGAAAATTTCAGGATTCACAACGCCATTTTCAAGCGGTTCTTGAGCGTGTTTCAGCATCCAGCGACTCCACCTTTTTTTTGACATTGCTTTTGCAGCCTGAGAACCATTGATTGGAGATCCTAGCATCACCAGTTTTCCTTGTTTACGAATGTTTGGCATTGTTCTCATTGAAAGAATACCACCCATTGAGTGAACAACCAGATGTACTGTTTTCTCTGAAACTGAATTCACAAAGGATTGTAATTTCAACATGTTAAAACTAAATGGTCGGGTGCTGGTTTTCCATCCAAAACGATAAACTTTGTATCCTTGGTCTTCTAACGAACGTGCAATCGAAAAGAATGTCCAGCGACTCATCCAAAGTCCATGAACCAAAACGACAGCTTGTTGTTCGGTATTTATCACTTAACTGCGTTATTCTTCCTCAACTTCGGGATATATTGCTTGCACATGAACTTCTTCAAGTTGATTAGCAGGGATTTCCGAAGGTGCAGATGTTAAGCTACAGCTCGCTGATGATGTTTTTGGAAATGCAATGACATCACGAATCGATTCAACTCCGCACATCAAAGCCGCCATTCGATCCAACCCCAATGCAATACCCCCATGTGGAGGGCAACCATAATTTAACGCTTCCAACAGGAATCCGAATTTAATCTCTGCGTCCTCTTTAGAAATTCCAAGTAAATCAAAAACGGCTGATTGAATATCTTGATTATGAATACGAATTGAACCGCCACCAAGCTCAACCCCATTCATGACGACGTCATAACCTTTGGAAATAGCTTTTCCGGGGTTATCTCTGAGAGTTTGTTCATCACAAATTGGAGCCGTGAAAGGATGATGCAAAGCATCCCAGCGTTTTTCATCAGAATTGTACTCAAACATTGGAAAATCAACGACCCAAAGCGGTTGCCAACCCTCTTTGACTAATCCCAAGTCTTTGCCAACTTTTAGTCTTAATTCACCCATATATTGGGAAACCGTGCTGTAATCACCGGCGCCGAAAAACAGAATATCACCGTTTTCAGCTTGAGTTTTCTGTAAAATAGCATCAATGGCATCATCATCGAGAAACTTTACAATCGGAGATTGTAAGCCATCACGACCTTTTTCTTTCTCATTGACTTTAATCCAGGCTAAACCTTTAGCACCAAAACGGCGAACATAAGGGTCATAATCGTCTATTTGTTTACGACTCATTTGAGTTCCACCTTGTGGAATTTTCAACACACAAACACGACCGTTTTCATCATTTGCCGGACTGGAAAAGACTTTGAACTCCACATGTTTGACAGTTTCTGCGACATCAACTAATTGTAAGTCTATTCGTAAATCCGGTTTGTCTGAGCCATATAAATTCATCGCATCGGCATAAGTCATGCGAGGAAAAGGATTTGGTAAATCAACATCCAGAACATTTTTATAAGCGTCACGAACCATATTTTCAGCTAAATCTTGAACATCTCTTTGGTCAACAAATGCCATTTCGATATCAAGCTGCGTGAATTCCGGTTGACGATCCGCACGCAAATCTTCATCACGGAAGCAACGAGCGATTTGATAATATCTGTCCATTCCTGACATCATCAATAACTGTTTAAACAATTGCGGAGATTGTGGCAAAGCATAAAATTTAGCTTGCTGAACACGCGAAGGAACTAAAAAGTCGCGCGCTCCTTCAGGAGTTGCTTTGGTGAGGATAGGGGTTTCAATATCAAGAAAGTCCTTACTATCGAGATAATTTCTCAAACTTCGTGTCAGTTTGTTACGCAAACGGATATTTTTTTGCATTTGCGGACGACGCATATCCAAGTAGCGATATTTCAGTCGAATCGCTTCACCAACTTCTTCATCCAACATGAATGGTAATGGTTTGGATTTGTTTAATACTTCGTATTTATCAACCACAACCTCAATTTTGCCTGATTTGAGGTTTGGATTTTCCTGTCCTTCCGGACGATTACGAACCTGACCTTTAACGTGTAAACAATATTCATAACGAGCATCTTCAGCAATTTTGAAAGCTTCGGCATTATCCGGCTCGACAACGACCTGTAAGATTCCGCTATGATCGCGTAAATCGATAAAAATCACACCACCATGATCACGGCGTTTATCGACCCAACCACAAACTTCAACTTGTTGATTTAACTTTTCTTCTGTTACATTTCCACACAGATCGCTTCGCATTGATATTTCCACATTGTTAAAACTAAACGAACCGGCAATTTTACCTTTTCCAGATTTTTTTGATAGTTTTTGCTGTTAAATTGTTTAATTAAAGGTGAATTTTTAAAGAAAAAGACAATCGTACTAAAATAGTAAGCCTATTGGTGTTTTATAAACAAAAATGCCCGCAGAGGTTTGCAGGCATTTTGTAACTATGAGTCTGGTATTTTTACTTAAATTTCGCAATAAAGTCCAGTTGCAAACGGTCGTAATCTGTTTGAGTCGGTTTGCTTTGTCCGATTTCTGAGTCGATGTATGTCAATCCTAAAGAAACATTTTTCATCAGACCATAACCGGCTTTTAGCAAATATCCGCGTGAATCAGTGTTACCACCGGCGAAGTCAGAATCGTTAAAAGTACCAATCAAAGAATCGGCTTCGGTGTCCAGATAAGCGAGTCCCATATCCCATGAACCAGCATCGCTGACTTTACCGAGTTTGAAACCTAAAGTGTAGGCAGTATCTAAATCATCAGCTGCGGTATTTTTGTAGTAATTTCCATAAACTGAGAATGGTAATCCGGAAATCTTGGTTTTCAACTCAGCAAATAATTCAGCTGTATTGAAATCATTCGCTAATCGACCATTTGCATCCAGAGTGTTGCCTTTCGCATTGCCATCATATAGCGGAGTTTCGCCTTTAATATTTTGATAATCGTAGTATCCAACACCGGCATTGAAGTCAACTGAGTCTGATAAATCATGTGAGAAAACCAATTGCCCGCCAAACATTAACGTGTCATCTGTTGAACTTCTTTCTTCAACAGCCATTCCAACCAATGTTGCGTTCACTAAACCTTCAGTGTAATTTAAAGCGAAACCTTCAGGATTCAAGTCGCTATCCCAAAGGATTGGATTTTTTCCTGGGATATAGAATGGATTTTTCATCTTACCACCTGATAATTTCAGGCTATCAGAGAATTTATAATTGAAATAAGCTAAATCCAGACGTAAATCCTTAGTGGAGAACCCTCCATCCAATGACTGATTGGTTGAAACCGGATCATCGCCACCACTTGCCATTCCCAATGTAAAGTCAAGGTTATCATTGACTTGCATATTCATGTTAGCTCTCAGTCTGATACGATTTCTTTGACGGATTTCCCGACCTTTTTGATCGATATACTCGTATCTGTCTCTAATATCGGCACTGAATTTGACTCTGTCAGCCCACGATGATTTGCTATCTTTCTTTTCAACTTTCGCAACTTCCGGTGCTTCGGGTTTTGGAAGTGTATTTTCAGCTGTTTTTGCTTCCAGTTGTTCGATTTTTTCTGTCAATAATTTAACTTGTTGCTTTAACAATTCGAGTTCAGCGGCAGTATCGCTGGCATAGCCTTGTTGACTTAAAACAGCCAAAATTGAGGCAAGTAATATTTTATTTTTCATGATGATGTTGATGTGCTTCTTGGAAAGTTGGAATTTTAATTGAGGAATATGACATTTCTGTTACACAAATGAAATAATGCAATAAAAATGAAATACAAATGTCAGCTAAATTTAACAAATTTCATGAGATGTTAATATTCTGTCTGTTGATTAAATATTTCCTCAATAATTTTTCCGCGAAACATAGGCTTAGATTTATATTGATATAGAATACGCATCTATGCAAAAAAACTCCTTTGGTAAAGAATTAGCATTTGGTATTGTTTTTATTTTGATTGCAATACTAAGCGGTTTGACAACGTCCTATTGGATGCTGTCTTTTTTTCTGTGGTCAGTTGTTTATATTCTGTGGAAATGGGTTGAGTTTTATTATTTTTACAAGTGGTACATGAATGGTGCTAAACTTGGAAAAGCTCCTTTATCCAGTGGAATCTGGGAAGATTTATCGACACAAGTCATCAAGAATAGAAAACACAATAAAAAAGTTATCAGCGATAACAAGCATTTGCTTCATCGGTTTAATGTGACAGCACAAGCATTGCCTTATGCGACAATACTGGTTAACAACCAATTGGAAATAACCTGGTGCAATCATCAGGCGCAAAAACTGTTAGGAATTTTTCCACACAAAGATTATGGTTCTCGTTTGGACAATATTATCAGAGCTCCCGAGTTTGTAAACATGCTTCACTCCGAGAGTGATAGTGAGGAAATCAAACTGGACAATCCATTGGATGATAGCAAAAAAGTTCATCTCAAACGAATTAAGCTTTCGGGAGATAGCTTTTTGATTGTCGGCAGAGATATCAGTGAGCAGGAATCCTTGCGAAAATCGCGTAAAGCCTTTGTCGATAATGCATCGCATGAGTTGAGAACACCTTTAACGGTTATCACCGGATATCTGGAAATGTTATTGGGAGCAGATGATATTGCCAAACATTGGAAAGCCGGAATCAATAATGCCAAGTCTCAGGCGGATCGGATGGAGAGAATCATTTCTGATATGCTCAAACTCTCCAGCATGGAGCATGAGCGTTATCTGGAACGGAGTGATGAAGTTATAAATATGCCGGAATTATTGAATACTGTATTTAACGATATAAAAAACAGTTCCGGGGCTGAGCAATACGAACTGTTGGCAGAGATTGATTCTGAGCTGGATATATTTGGTGATGAAGAAGAAATTGTGGGCTTGGTTTCCAACTTGCTCAAAAATGCAATCAATCATAATCCCAAAGGCACTCAAATTCGTCTGACTTGGTTAGCGCAAAAGGATAGAGCATTGTTATCAGTCTGTGACAATGGTCGTGGAATTGATGAAAAACACATACCGCATCTAACCGAGCGATTTTATCGAATTGATAACTCCAAAGATAAAAATTTCAACTCAACAGGTCTGGGATTAGCAATTGTTAAACAAATTTGCCAAAACCACGAAGCCGAATTAAATATTCAAAGCAAGCTCAACGAGGGAACTTGCTTTAAAGTGGAGTTTCCGCAAATTCGAATTTGTTGAGACCTCTGTTTAAAAAATATCGTAATCAATACTGATACTGAAAGTTCTACCCTTGGTGAATTTTCTGGTCACTTCATCACCTTGTAAGAAAATCACTTCATCATCCAATAAATTCGTTGCTTTGATTTTAAATTTGAAACGGTCAAAAAGCTTTTTGGAAATCACTAAATCAAGTTGATTGAAAGGTTGTTCATAAATATCCGGTCTTCCGCTGGTACCTGCTTCTGAAATTCTTTCTCCAAAGATGTTATAAAGCAAAGACACACTTAAATCTTTATCAAGATTGTCATAACCAAGTTGCAAATTACCGACATAAGGCGACTGACCTTGTAATGGTCTGGAATTGTTGGTTTGACCGCCGGGACGATCGGTTCCAAGAACAATTTCTGATTCGATATAAGCGTAATTTCCGCTAATGTAAATATCTGACCAGAAATCATGCTCAGAAAAACGATTCATAAATGATAATGTTTTATAAACTTCCAGTTCAACACCATAGTTTTCCGCTGATTCGGCATTATCAAAACTGATGATTCTTGATGAACCGGGCAAAATTATCATTTCAATGGGATTGAAAAATTGTTTGTAAAACAAACTGACTGAAACAAATTCGGATTCTGAAAAGTATTTATCCCAACGCAAATCATAGTGTTTGATAGAGCCTGCCAATAAATCCGGATTACCAATCACATTTCTATCCAAAACCGGGTCTTTAAACTGTGCAGGAGATAATTCTTTAAAATCGGGTCGGGTGGCCGTTTCAGAATAATTAAGTCTTAATTGATTGTCTGCCGGAAGAAATAACGCGGAAGAAAACGCCGGATAGTAGGACTTATCCTCAAGTGATGCAGTGACTGGATTTTGATCCGGGTCGAATAATTTAAACGTAGTTACCGATTGATTAACATTTTCATGCCTCATTCCCAATGATATGTTTAATAATTCTTTGTATGAATAATCGACGCCCAGATATTTGGCTTTGGTATCCAGATTGGCAAAGTAGTTATCAGTTGCTCGTGTGACCTCTTGCAGTTGATAACCGTTTGGTGCGATAAATTCTGGCGATAAAATACTTTCCAAATCCAGACTGCGATCAATTTGATTGACTAATGAACCAACGTCTTCAAAAACAAAGCGGCGAATATCAGAGTTTCTGTCTTTATAAACCCAGTTTTGACCAAATTTTAAAGCGATGTCGTGATTATCTTTAATTGAAAATGGTAAAGTGAGGTCATAACGGATATTTCTGCTTAAATCTTCCAATTCTCTCCAAACTCTAGAATTACTGTCATTGCGGGTTGAAAAGATGAAATCGCCTTCTTCTCGACGATCATAACGATAGATTCGGTTATCCGGTTCATCAAATTTTGCTTGAGAATCAGTAAACTGCCAATCGAACTTCAAATTACTGATTTCAGGAAAAACATGTTCTCCAAAATACTGTGAAGAACTCAGTTCACGCTCTGTCCAGCGGATTTCGTAAATGCGTCTGGAGTTCCCTAAATCTTCGTTGTAGCCCTCGGCAATTTCAGCAAAATCACTGCTATTTCTTAAAACCATATAATTTGCAGAGACCTTGTTGTTTTCAGAAAACTCGATTCCTGAAGTTAGAAAAGCACTTAAATCAACTCCCCTGCGAGTGGTTTGTGATAATTCTTCACTATCAAGAACCAAAGTATCACCCGAAGAAACAATAAAATCACGTCGCAATTCCGAACGGGTTTGGTAAGAAGATCCATAATCTAACGCCGAAGAAAATCCAAGAACCACACCGGATTCGAGGTCTTTTCTCATACCTCCGGCAAGGCTAAATCCGCTGTTTGGGTCAATCTTTTCATTGTGGAGGTTGTAGTTGTTTGATAATGACTCGCCGATTTGCTCCAGAATTTCGGGTTCATAACCTCCTGGTACAAAAGGATTGCTAGGTCTTAATTCCGTTCCTCCGGCAATGGCATCATAAAGAAGTTGAGGAATATCTCTGCTACCGTCATCTCTTCCTAGCCAATCATTGCTACCACCGTCATAGGTAAGCCCGTCCTTGCCGGTTGTTTGGGTGTTGTGACCGTATGATAGTCCCAAATTTAAAAAATTCTCTTCGGGAATGCTGATCGTTTTAAGAGTTACCGTTCCACCGCCAAACTCTGCCGGTAAAGATGCAGAATAGCCTTTTTGGACTTCGATACTTCTTATAATTCCTGTTGGGAATAAATCCAGAGGCACAACTCTTCGAGTCGGATCGGGACTTGGAAGATTAGCGCCATTCAGTAATGTGCTTGAATATCTTTCTCCTAAACCTCGAACATAGATAAACTTACCATCGACCAAGGTTAAACCGGTGACCCGTTTCAATGCTCCGGCAGCGTCCGAATCACCGGATTTGGAGATTTGTTCCATACTCAGATAGTTGGCAACCGAGTTGTTTTGTTTTCTCTCTTCAAGCACAGAAGCTAATGAACCCTCGATAAAAGGAGCAATCACAACAAACTCAGGAAGTTCGGTTCCGCTGGGTGTGAGTTCAATGACTAAATCGGTTAATCCGCCTTCGGAAATTTCAATGTTGGGTTTCAGCGTGCTGTTGAATTTCGCATGAAGCACACTGAGGTTGTATTTTCCGCTTAATAATTCGGTGCTAAAGAAACCTTTTTCATCGGTGACTAGGTTACCTGAAATTCCGCTGATGTAGATTCGGGCATTAGCAATTGGTTTTTGGTTTTCGGCTGAAATAATTTGACCACTGAGTTTGGTCATAATACCTGTGGATTCATCGGTGCTTTGCACAAAAGTTGTATCCGCTTGATTGTCAGATTGTTTGGAAGATTCCATACTGATATCAGCAGATTCTTTTTCTTTGATATCAACCAGCAATTGAACGATTTCACCGGCTGAAACTTCAAGAGTGTGTTGATAGATTTCATCTTCTTCACTTTTGAAAGTCCAAGTGTGACTTCCGGGTTTTAATTGTATTTTTGTGTTACCAAAATTGTCTGTTGTGCCGATGATTTTGTCATTCTCGACAATATTAATTAAATAAAGCGGGTCACCTTTAAAAAATACGAATACAGAAATACTGGCGTCTTTGTTATCAGAGCCAAATGCTGTTGAAGTTTGTATCAAGGCGAAAGACAGAGCCAATAATACGATTTTTAATTGTTTAATCATTTTTTTACAATGTTAATCTGATGATTTCGTTAGCAAGTCCACGGTTGCGGACGGCAGTTATCAATGAATTTTCTTAGTTCCACAACTTTTGAAAGAATATCGCTACTGGTAATTTGTGATAGATAGTCTTCTGTTTTTGTATAATTTCCGATATTGAAAAAAGAATAGGCAAGCGCATATTTAATGTTGTCATCAGCTATGGTTCGTGTCCTTAGTAAATCTTCTTCCATGGCGGCAGCCTGTTCAAAGTTCTCCATTTGAATTAGGATTGAAAGTCTTTGTTTGAGTTTTTCTGTTTGATTTTCAATCAAGCTGTTTAAACTTAAAGCCAGAAAAACATTTCCTGAACGACGATACAATTCTGCCGCTTCTTTTGTCAGTTCGCTGTTTGTGAATGAGGCTTCATGAATAATTCTGGCGGCTGATAAATACTTTTCTTCGTTGATATAAACCGCTGCTAACGATTTGTTAATATCCAGACTGTGAGGATATTGCAATCGGGCTTTTTCAAGAAATTCCAAGGCGTTTTCGTTATCACCAGTGGATTTGATAGCGTTTCCTATAGCAATAAAGTCTTCAGGCTTTCCTTTAAATTGATTCAGGTAACTTTGCCCAAGTTCCATAGCTTCTTTGTTGTATCCAAGTTCGATGTAATAAAAAACTTTGCGGCGTGGAAAACTACCATCTTGGGGAAATATTTTTTCAGCTTGTTCCAAAACAGCGATAGCATTGATTGAGTCTTGTAAATTCCAATAACTTTGTGATTTCATGTGATAAATCGAAGGAATTTTGGCGATATCTGTTCCGGCAGAGTCCAAAGCATTGATTGCTAACTGGTAATCCTCTGTTGAGTAAGCAGCTTGTGCCAGATAAACATCCATGACTGCTTCAACTTTGCCGAGCTGTTTGGCTTTTTGGATAAACTCGATGGTTTGTTGATGGTTGTTTCTTTTGACGTTGAGTAAAGCTGAAATCACATAAAATCGTTGCAAGTCCAGTTCTTCATCTTCGAGGTTTACTTGTGATAATGCTACTTCAGCTCGATCCAGATTATCATCTTTAATCATCAGTGAAGCGAGTTCCAGATAGTTGACATCGTCGGACTCTTTGCAATCGGTATTCAATGTAATTACCAGCATTAATGACATAATAAAAAAGCGAATTTTCATAATTAGCTCAAATCGAATCTGATTTTTTGTTTAACCCAGGTTTTTACCGGCAATCCTTTATACTGAGCAGGTTCAAATTTCCATGCTTGAATGGATTGAGAGGCCGCTTCATCAAAAACTCCCTCAGGAGTGGATTCAATAATTTTGACTTGTTCAATTTCACCGGTAATTCCAATGAGCAATGAGAACAGAACATAACCTTGAATACCACGAGCGCGAGCCCGAACAGGGTACATTGCCGGTTGTTGAAATACTGCCCTTGGCGTAGAATCAACGGTGTCATCGGTCATCACTAAACCATTTCCTGAACCTAATAAATCATTTTCCAAATCATTCAAATCCGTCATTGAAAATTCCGGAAGACCTAAATCAACACCGCTCAGTTGACTATTGAGACCCAACAATGGTGTTGGTGGTCTGGATTTGGATTTCTTTGGTTTTGGCTTTGGTTTGGGTCGTTGGACGATATTTTGAGTCTCCTGTTTATTCCTCTTAAACTTGATTTCAGAGCCGGATTTAGCGTTGACATCGTTGAGATTATCAGATGTGTTGTTGATTAAAATTAACACGCTGAGAACCATTGAAGTTCCCAGAATCATGGATACCAACCCGCTAAAAAAACGGAAGATCTTATCCTTTCTTTTCATCAGTCGGCACCGACTTCTTTAGATGTGGCAACACCAACATCAGCTGCACCGGCAAGCCTTGCCTGATCGACAACTTCAACCAGTTTGCCGGATGGAACATTCTCATCGGTAACAACTAGCACGGATTTTTGAGTTTTACTTTTCAACATATCTCTCAAACGGGATTGAATCACCCACATTCTGACATTTTCGCCATCAATGTAAGTATTGCCTGAGTTATCAATGTAAAGTCTGACGGCCTTGGTTGAAGCTGTATTCGATGACGAAGCAGACGGTCTGTCCAAATCCAGTTTCATATCTTTGACGAAAGTGGTACTAACCATAAAAAATATCAGCAGGATAAATACCATATCAATCAAAGGTGAAATATTTAAGTCCTGAACGGTTTCTTTGCTTTCTCTGTATCTCATGTTTGTTCTCTTTAATTGTCTCTTTTCATCACGATTTCATCTTCTCCGGGAATTGGAGAACACAGCAAATCTTTAAGTTGTGCCATTTCTATTTCGATGTTTTTTTGCTTTTTGTTTAGAATTCCGCTGACAATCAATCCGGGAATAGAAACTGCCAACCCCATCTGTGTGGTAATTAATGCTTGTGAAATTCCGCCGGCGATACCACCGGATTGTGAAAATAATGACATATCACCTAGGGACTCAAATGTTTCAATCATGCCGGAAACCGTTCCGAGCAATCCCAATAAAGGAGCTACAATGACTATCGTTGAAATGATGGTTTTGTATTTCTGAATTTCTCTTTCTTCCTCGGAAAAAGCATCATCCAGATAGCGTCTGAGATTATCAACATTTTTGTTTCTGAGTTTCATGCCTTTGTGCAGCACACGAACCATCACTCCGTTGTGAGTTGGCATTTTTCCTTTTAAAAAGCGATAAACAAGTGTGCGAGGACTCTTCAGCGTCCCTGTCTTCAGTGCTGCCATGCGATAGCCTAAAGTCCACCATAGAATAACAGTTCCAATGATGAGCGGTGGCATCACAAATCCACCATCTGTGAAATAATCAATGAGCTGTTGGAGTGTATTTATCATTAGCCAATGATTTTCTTATAAACATTAATTACTCTTAAAGATGCTTTTTCCATATCATCTTTAATTCTTTCTGCCCAACCGGACAATACATTTCCGAATAGAAGTGCCGGTATTGCGACCGCCAGTCCGATTTCTGTGGTGATTAAGGCGATTGAAATACCACTGGAAAGCAATTTAGGATCGCCGGTTCCAAACTCAGTAATGATATCAAAAGTCGATATCATGCCGGTAACTGTTCCTAAAAGTCCTAAAAGTGGAGAAACTGTTGCAATTACCATGATTAACGAACCAAAACGATTCAATTGTCCTGATTCATGCAAAATGCTTTCTGAAACAATATCTTCAATATGTTCACGGTCACGAGTGATATTTCTCAATACTGCATAGAGAACTCTGGAGCTGGAACTTTTTTTCGATTTGGCGACTTTAATCGCTGCACTCATATCTTCATTCTCGATATGGTTGACAATTTTATTCAGTATTTTTTCTGTGCTTGATGAAGCTTTCTTCAAGAACCAAAATCTCATGATGATAAGCAATGCCGCAATCACGCCCAAAACAAAAATAATCCAAGCGATAATTCCGCCGGAATCAACAACACCTTTGATGGTTTTGCTTTGCTTTTCTTCTATAGGCTTGAGACTGGATTCATACAGGAATATTGGCAATGAATCCAATGTATTAGAATTCAAAATATTTTTGACTGAATCATTATCTTTGGAATTCCAGATTTTGAAATTATTCTCCCCCGCAGGTGCTAAAACTCCAGAGCCTTTTGGTGAGATGCCATACGACGCAATATTACCGACTTTGAGAATTTGACCCTGAACCTCTGTTCCATCCTGTAAAAAGAAACTGCCTTGCTGTTTGGTAGTTTTAGAACTGTTGGATAGAATTCCTTTTGCAAAATCGACCAAATGAGTAATTTGTTCAATTTCAGTTTGCTCCTCAAAGGTTTCCGGCAATTTTAGCTTGTACTCTGAGAGCGTCGATTGAGCCTGAGTGATAGTGGCATTGATTAATTCATTATTATCAGTTGCTGATTCAGAATTTCGTTGCATGGAAAAAATATCATCTTCCAGTTGATTGCTTTGTTGTTCCAATGAAAGCAAAAGGTTTTCCATTCGACTAATTTCGCGGTTAATATCCGATTCTTCTTTTTTTGCTTGAGATTTGTACTCGGAAATCCTTGTTTGCAGATTTTTAACCTGAGTCGTTAGGAATGCATACTCCTTTTTGTAAGCATTTTGAATGTCTTCTTCAACTTTTTGATTATCAACTGGTGGAATTTCTGTTTGTTCAGTATTTTCGGTTTGTGAAAATACGGTTTCAATATTTAACAAAAGTAACAGAATAAAAAATATGTGCTTATGTTTCATTATGATTACTCCTGTATCGTCAACTCAAGTGGCAAAGTGAAATAGCCTTGTCTGATTTGTTTCTTTAATGATTCAAACAAATTGGAAACTTGTTGAATTTCTGCATTATCAGTCAGAAGGTAGTGTTTCCAATGATTGTTTTCTCTTTTAACTGAACCGTATTTGTCATCTCTGGTTTTGAAATACATCATGACTGTTCCCAGTTTGGCAACATCAACAAGTAAATTTTCACCATCGAGCTCAATGGTTTGTGAATAAATGGCATTTTCTTTCGTCAATCTGATTTCATCCTCAACAAAAGCCCAAATTTGATTAATCGCATTTTGTGATGTCATCTTACTTGAGTTTAGATTTCTACGGATTTCAGCCAGAACACTTTTTCTCTCTTCCTGCTTGAAAGGGATGCCTGTTTCGACAGATTGTTCCAAACTAGCTATGATTTCTTCAACTTGTGGAATGAGTTCTTGTGAATTGGTACCGAGATTTTTAATTTTCTCTTGCAGATTAGTGATTTCAATTTCTGATTGTTGAATCT
>JAGRJO010000089.1 GCA_020442725.1 Lysobacterales bacterium | reverse complement strand
AACCACATTCGATTACAGCTCCAGAGGAAGAGTCAAAAGCATAACGGTTGGAGCCAACCCGACAATAAACTATCAATACGACTACACCGGACAACGAGTCAATCATCAATCCCAAGGACAGGAAAAACGCTTTTTATACGATGGTTTAACTCTCATTGCCGAAACCAACACCATTGGCAATACCTTCGCCAGATACCATTTTGGAGATCGCTACCAACTGGCAGAAACCCGCAACAACATCAACAGCTACTACCACGTTGACTCCTTAGGCACAAACGTAGCCATCACCGATTCAACAGGAAGCATCCAAACCCGATATGAATATGATGCCTATGGCAATCTTCTGACTCAAAACGGCAACAGCCAAAGCCCCTTTGGCTTCACCGGATATCAAAAAGATAATGACACCGGACTGTACTACGCCAATGCTCGTTATTATGATGCAAACACAGCCAGATTCAACCGCGAAGACCCACTGGCAGGCAACCAACAAACTCCGCCATCCCTGCACAGATACCTTTATGCCTTTGTAAACCCCACGGTATTTATTGATCCGGATGGGAAACAGACCATAGGGTTGGATGTTCATACCAGGGTTCGAGATGAAGAAGATGTTCAGAGAGTGGTTGCAGAATACGAAGATAGAGTAATTACAAGAAAAAGAAACGAAGATAAAAAATGGCTTATTAAAAAGGGTAGGGATTTAGCAGCTATGCGAGTTGCAGAGCCGATAAATAACGAAACTTTATTAGAGTATTATGTTGATCCTAAGGAAACTCTCAAACGAGCCCATGTTGCAGCCTGTGTTTATAATCCTAAGTGCGATACTATCAATAAAGAAGTTGGAGATGTGACTAGATTAGAAAAAGATGAGCTAATAAAATATTTTGATATTAATGAAGAAGATCTTTATGATAGAAGTACTGGGTTCAAAGCAGGAATATTCAGAGACAATGAAACCAGAAAACTGATTGTTGCTACAGCAGGAACGGATGGTATATTTAACCCTGATATGATTGCAAATCTTCTTCAGGGGTCAGGACTCCTGACACCCCAATATATGAAAATAATAGAGATTGCCAGAAAAGCCAAGATAGGAGCTGATAATCTTGGACAACAAATAGATTTTACTGGTCACTCATTGGGCGGTGGGCTTGCTAGTTTAGGTGCATTGATTACAAATGAAAATGCTACGACATTCAATGCAGCAGGCCTTCATCGTAACTATAGGTATTTGTATTCTGTAATATTTAAATATGATAAACCTGCTGAAGAATATGCTTATCCACAATATATTCCTGATAACACTCGACACCCTAAAAAACTAATTAATGCTATTTATGTACAGGGAGAAATTTTGAGCAGAATTCAGGATAATACACCTGGTATATTACCATCGGCTACAGGCATGAGAATCGAATTACAAAGAGGAAGTTCAGATGGATCATTTTCACAGCATGGAAGTAACAATGTTTGTAGGGCTTTAGGTAGTGCTTGCGATTATAGCGAAGGAGGAAATCAAGGTTATGTCAATCATTAAATCTGTAATATTTTTTATACTTATTTTGATACTTGTATCTTGTACTCATGATGATGGATACAGAGTTGAGGGTAATAGAGTTGTTTTTGAACAGCCCTGGAACGAAGGTTATGGGACGAAAATTTCTGAGTTAGATGCAGATGTTGCTACTTTTGAAGTATTAGGAAATGATAATCTTAGTTGGGCGAAAGATAAAGATAAGATATGGTGGGGTTATATGGAGTTTAATAATATGGATCCAAGTACTTTTGAAGCTTTAACTATATCTGTAGGTAAAGATAAAGACAAGGTTATTTGTGGAAATCGAATAATGAAAGAAGCCAATCCTGCAGAGTTTAAGATAAGGACTTATATTGACAAGAAAGGCAAAAAAAACACCTACGGAGTAGATAAACACGGTGCTTTTTTGTGTTCTGATTATCCGAATGGTTATTCCTATCTATCTAGTAACTCAATTGAGTTTTTTCAGAAGTTGGAAGATGGTTTTTATAAAGATAAAGAAAAAGTTTGGTGGGGACATTTAGCTCTCCCAGATGTAAAAAGCTCAAAATTTAAAGTATTAAGCGGAGGATATGCTACTGATGAAAACCATATTTATTATCATTGGAGAATTGTTCAAGGAGCTGACCTTGCAACCTTTAAAGTAACAGGTTCTATGTATGCTCAAGATAAAAATTATCGATATGAAATGGAGCGCAGGGTTAAACGATGATTGGTGTAGCAATATTAATGATGTCTTTTGTTGTGGTTCTGTTTTGACTGAAATAATTTTTTGGATTAGAGACTTTTCTAAACCTGTTCAATACATTCGAATACACCTTGAAATAGAAGATAATTTTCCCAATTTTAAGACAATATTTCTAATAACTTCAATAATCATATTTTTGTGTCCTGTCCAAACATCCGAACCGCGTAACCAATGACTTTTGGGGTATTTTTTTAAAAAAGTGCCTCAGTCAGCCTCATAATTTTTTTAAAAAACCTGTTTTTTTTATAAAAATCATCCCGATTTTTAATTTTCAAGCCAAAATCCGCTTAAAATCCAGATTCAGGACGAGTGTAACTGCGGACAGTTTTAAATGACCTAAATTCAAACAACTTTTAGTTGTGCTCATCATCCATCTAACGGATGCAAATATCCCTGCAACAAGCCATCCCAGGCCTGATAAAATTCAGCATGTCTTTTTATTCCTTTATTTTGCCATACTTCAATCGGTGTCCGACCATCCAGATTCATATGGGTACGCACATGGTTGTACCAGAACCTAAAGCCTTTTAGGTACCAGCCCAGATGGCTTGAGTCTTTTGTGATGACCTGATTGAGTTTTTCTTTGAGTGTTCCGAAGAATCGTTCTATTCTACCATTCATCCATGGGCATCCCACATCAGTTAATTGATGCTTAATACCCATCAGCCTCAAACCCAATTTAAATAATCTGGATTTAAAAACTGCTTCGTTATCAGTACGGATATACTCGGGTTTGCCAAATTCTTTAACTGCGAGATATATTTCAAACAACAACCTTTTTGAACTTTTATTATGAATGTATTTTAATACGATATTAAAGCGTGAACCATGATCAATAATGCCTAATATGTGCATGTTTTTGTTACATGAATTAAACTTGCCGGTTAAGTCAACACCCCAAACCCAATTGTTAGCAACAGGCAACGGTTCTTTGTTTTTTATGTTTTTGCGCAGTATTAAAATCTGGTATTGATACTTGCGAATAATTTCATAGACATAAGTCTTACTCACCGTGTCCAAATGAGAAAACTGTCGGTTAAACAAATCAGCGATTTTGTAGCCACTGGCTTGAGACATTAAAGCTTTGAAATAAATGATTTTATTCACAACCCAATCCGGCTTTTTGTTGTTTTTACACGTTTTAAAAGTTTTCGGTTTGAGGTCGGTTCGATGAACTCTATTGGGTTTATACAATATTTTGAAAAATGAATGTGCACAAAGGTACAGAAAATATAGCAATAAAATTGAACATCCGTGTTGTTAAGAAAACGAGATTTTAGCATTGATAAGTTTTGTAAAACACTTTTTGTAAATAGATTAACTACTTCATTATTTATTCTGTTAGAATTATTTCAATCTTAAAAACTAATGAAGAATCCATGAAAATAAAAATTGAAAAGCTAAGGTCATTTACAAATGACTATGACAATAACGCATCATGTGTGGTGCGTGTTTTTAATAAGAATCTCAAGCCTCTGGGTGGTCGGCACGCTTGGGTAAAATTAAGTACTGACTCACATAGTATTTATCGCATGGTCAAAGCAGGCCGGTCATCACCGGGATTTTCAAAAAATTCAATTGAGCTTGATTATGATTCACTCTTGGAGCTCAACGCTACAACTTCAAATGGAGAAGTAGATGAAGATGGGTTTTATCCATGTGATTTAACTATTTCTTCAACAAATAAACTGGAATTTATTAAAGCTTATTGGAATCACCCTGATCACGGTTATCGAATTTCTTTACAAATTAGTATGATTAGTATGTTTCTAGGTATTGTAAGCATTCTTGGGATGTTTATTTAATTGTAATCTCTCCTAAAAAAGCAGCATTTAAAAGTAGAAAACTCTATTACAGTGTAACTGGAGTTTTCTATGAAAAAATCAAGCGGCAATTAAATCTTTGGAATTATGATAAAAGGAAACGAGTTCATGTGGGATAAATCCTGTTTTGTAATAACAGGTTATTTCGTCAATATTCATCATCTCATAACCGTTAGGTAAAATAGAATTATCTGCAAAATCTGAAAATGCAAATGCAGCAATACCATGTCTCTCATCGAATGTTCTTTGCATGACCGAATGAACCAATTCAATTACCCTTTTAACATATTTATCTTTTTTGCCAAGCTCAAAAAGCTCAGATAATTTATTATTATCTTTTATGATTGAATACCACTGATGAATGGTAGTGGCATTGCTACGAAACAGATTGAGCTTGCCCAGAGTGTATGTAATGTTGTTTGGGTGCATTGTTGCTGATGTTCTTGTTTGAGTCATGAGAAAATCAAGGTTGTTTTTATCAATTATTCTGTTCAAAACACTATTCAAAATATCTTCATTGGCTAGCGGAAATAGATAAAAGGTTTCAAAATTTGAGTTGGGTTTAAGATAGGCGACTTTTACCATTTTATTCTTCCTCAGTATTTGTTTAATAGAAATCCCCCATAGTTTGGGATTTTTGCAACTTTATCTCATCAGTTTCGCAAAACATGAGAATCAACAAATTGATTTTTTAAAATTTTGAATCCAAATATTGGCTGATTATTCTCCAATTTGGAAATTTCTCACTTCCAAAGTGAATAAATTCACCCTCAAAGTTTTCCTGTCCACGACCTTCGATGTAGTCATCAATCAAAACATCACCTTTCAATAAACCTTTGTTGGAACAAATAATCAACTTATCAACAAAATCCATGCCAAAGTATTTTTCAACCCATAGCCTTTTCTCTGTATAGCAATGGGGATTCAGTATTGATGGTGCTGTGAGAATATATGGTGAATATTTTTCTGATTGAATCAACTTCTTCACAGATTCAATAGCTCCGGCAATTGGTTTCAGGTTCTCAAAAAATCCGGGGATACTTTGTGGAAAAGCAATATCCGGATTAGCTTCAATTTGTCTTTGTTTTTCACTCTCAAAGTGACAAAGCACATCATCCATATCAATGTAAATAATCATCATGGTACTCCTCGCAAGTTTCAAAATCTATTGTAAATTATAACATCGCCAGAATAATCCTATTGATTCTCAAAAACTGAGAATCAGAAAATTGAATTTGAATTTTTTCCCACCTTCAATCACGAACCGAGCATTTTTGAGATTGCAAATAATCCTCTGTATTTCATTTCATATTCCGGAGGTCAAAATTATGATTCAATTTTATTATTTATCGCATAACAAAGAAGTACAAATTGTAAGCATCAAAGATAACCAGCAAGCATTGAATGTTCTGAGTAAAAAAGTATTAATTGAAAAGAAAATCAATCGAGAACTTTTTGAATTTATTCACCCAAAGATTTGGATGATGTCACCAGCAGTTGTTGGGCCTCAACTTAATTTTATTAAACCACAATTTATCAGATATATTCTTGATGCATTAGGCAAGACCAAGAAATACGCATTTTGTGGAGGGCAATTAAGAGACATCATTTTTAGAAACCATACGGATATTTTAGAAGTCTTTAATATTGCTGAAAGGGATGGTCTGATATCAAGTTATTTGTATTATTTGTTGAGAAGCTACATCAACCTTTTCAAACAGCATTATGGAAGGCTTATTCTGGTCACTTGTCAAAAGGGAGAAATTAGAAGTTTACCATCTCAGTTAAAGTTAATTTATAGCGATCAAATATCTAACTATTACAGTTGTTTTGATTATGCAAAAGCTACTAATCCGATTATTGAGTCAGGTTTTAAACTAAAAACTTCTCTATTGAAATTGCCATCTTCTTCCACGTCTTCAAGGAGTCGTTCATGAAAACAGGAAAAATGAGTTTAGTGATAATTTATGGCATTTTGAATTTTCATCAATGCAAATGTTTTACTACAAGATTGATAGAGGTGATTTTATGAAAGAAGAGAAGAAAACTTTTTTGACAACCAATGAGCTGTCTCAACGGATTAAATACGATGCAAGAACCATCAGAACCTGTTTAAAGGATGCTGTTTTGATTGAAGGAATCCATTATATCCGACCTTTTGGCGGAAGAAAGATTCTTTACATTTGGGAAACTATCTTAAAAGACATGTGTAGGTTTTCGCAAGATGCTATGTCCATACCGATGTCCAATGGAGGAAATATCCATGGGTAATGTCAGATCAAGAAAAGAAACAGGTAAACTATATTTTGACTTCAGATATAGAAATATCAGATGCAGAGAGCAAACTAAACTCCAAAATACTCCGGTTAACAGGAAAAAGCTGGAAAATATTATGGATAAGATAGATGCTGAAATATTGTTAGGTAAATTCAAATATGAAGACTATTTTCCGAATAGTGCCATACTTGAAAAAATCAAATATCAGGATGATTTGATTCGTAGAAATACAGATTGTATACCAACAATTTCTGAGTTTTTTGATGTGTGGATTGCTGAATTGGATTTTTCATGGAGGAAAAGTTACAAAAAATCTGTCTTAAGTATTTTTAACAATCATATCCTTGAGGTATTTGGTGACAGAAATGTTGATACACTGACTAAGTCTGAACTACTGAAGTTTAGAGCTGATATTGCAAAAAAAGTTCGTAAAAACGGAACCCATGTCGGTGCTCAGCATATCAATAAGATAATGAAGTTTTTCAAAAGAATTATTATCGAAGCATCAGAACGATATGATTTTAAAAGTCCATTTATTGGAATCAAGCATTTAAAAACTTTAAAGCCTCAAATAGAACCATTTACTTTGGAGGAAGTGATGCTGATTTTGAATAATGTCAGAGATGATTTTAAGAGTTATTATACAGTACGCTTCTTCACCGGAATGAGGACCAGTGAGATTGATGGGCTCAAATGGAAATATGTTGATTTTGAAAATCGATACATATCAATTAGAGAAACGCTTGTTAAGGGACGAGTAGAACAAACCAAAACCGATTCCTCACTTAGAGATATAATGATGTCACAGCCGGTTTATGACGCTTTGAAGCATCAATATCGAGTCTCAAAAGAACATGATTATGTTTTTTGTACTAGAAGTGGTAATCCACTGGATTATGGTAATGTCACCAAAAGGGTATGGAATCCAATATTAAATTATCTGGGGCTGAAGCAGAGGAGGGCGTATCAAACCCGCCACACAGCTGCCACATTATGGCTTGCCAGTGGCGAAAATCCTGAATG
>JAGRJO010000088.1 GCA_020442725.1 Lysobacterales bacterium | reverse complement strand
CCACAGTTCGCCGGATTTGATGTGTTTGCCGGGTGGAACAACAGCTCCTGCGGCAATCATGGAGTGATGTTCGATGATACATTTATCCAGAATAATGGCTCCCATTCCAATCAAACAATAGTCGCCAATGGTACAGGCGTGGAGAGTTGCAGAATGTCCGACAGTAACCCCGTTTCCTATTATAAGTGGTCCTCCGTCTTTATCGTATTCACCTTTGTGGGTGACATGTAGTATACTTCCATCCTGGATATTGGTTTGGTTGCCAATTTTAATAAAATTAACATCGCCACGAACAACGGTCATAGGCCAGATAGAACTGTCTTCGCCTATTTCCACATCGCCAATTACACAGGCTTGTTCATCGATGTAAGCAGATTGATGAATTTTTGGAGACTTGTTTTCAAATTTTCTAACAGACATAGGGGAATAATCGAATATGAATGAACATAATATACCACTGATTCAGAGTGATGCGGTTCTTTTCGGAATTTTAGCAGCAATTTTAGGATTGGTTTTTTGGACTCATCAGCATCAGGCTAAGTTCTGGAAAAAGTTCTATAGTGTGGTTCCGGCACTATTATTGTGCTATTTTCTTCCTTCATTGTTAAATAGTTTTGGTCTTGTCGATGCTGAAAATTCAAAATTATATTATGTAGCTTCGCGTTATTTATTACCTGCAGCATTGGTTTTACTGACAATCAGTGTGGATTTGAAAGGAATTATACGTTTAGGTCCCAAAGCGGGCATCATGTTTTTAACAGGAACTTTGGGAATTATTATTGGTGGTCCGATTGCTTTTATTGCGGTTAAAGCGATTTCTCCGGAAACTTTTGCCGGATCGGCAGCCAACGACATTTGGAGAGGAATGACAACTCTTGCAGGAAGCTGGATTGGTGGTGGTGCTAATCAGGCGGCAATGAAAGAAATTTTTGCGGTTTCTGATGCTGCGTTTACGAAAATGATTGCAGTAGATGTGATTTGGGCAAATATATGGATGGCGACATTATTATTCATGTCACAACGAGCTAACAAAATTGATGCTAAAACCGGAGCAGACACTTCTGCTATTGAAAGAATCAAGCTAAAAATGGAAACATTCCAAACAGAGAATGCTCGTAAATTTAATTTGAATGACCTCATGTTTATTACAGCGGTTGCTTTTGTTGCAGTTGGTATCGGACATGCTTTTGCCAATTGGTTCGCACCATACATAAGCAATAATTATCCCGCTCTTAATAAACTATCACTTGGTTCTGCTTTTTTCTGGTTAGTTGTGATTTCAACGTTTATTGGAGTGATGCTTTCATTCACAAAAGCTCGAAAACTAGAAGGTGGAGGAGCTTCAGCCGTGGGTTCGGTTTTTATTTACATACTTGTTGCCACGATTGGATTGAAGATGGATGTGACACAAATATTTGATGACCCGGTTATATTTCTAATCGGTGGTATTTGGATATCTATTCATGCAATCTTATTGTTGGTTGTGGGCAAGCTAATTAAGGCTCCATTATTCTTCTTAGCTGTTGGCTCTCAAGCTAATGTTGGTGGCGCGGCTTCTGCTCCGGTTGTGGCATCGGCATTTCATCCGTCATTAGCTCCAGTAGGGGTCTTACTGGCAGTTTTTGGATATACGATTGGTACACTTGGAGCATGGTTTACAGGTATATTGCTGCAAATGGTTGCCGGATAACTATTTGGAATAGTGCAAACTTGAGTGAATTGTCCAAGTCGGTGTTATAATCAGCTTTTAAGGCATCGCTTTTGAGGAACAGAGATGACGAAAATTTCTGAAACAGCAAAGAAAAAAGGCATCTATCTACTGCCTAATTTATTTACCACCGGAGCGTTATTTGCCGGATATTATTCCATCATTGCATCTATCAATGGCAAATTTGAACTTGCAGCTATTTCTGTTTTCATTGCCGCATTACTGGATGGTTTGGATGGACGGGTTGCTCGTTTGACAAACACTCAAAGTGCTTTCGGTGAGCAGTATGACTCCTTATCAGATTTGATTTCATTTGGTTTGGCTCCTTCATTGCTGATGTATACTTGGTCGTTGAAGTCGTTGGCTGTGATTCATCCTGTCATGGGTAAAATTGGCTGGCTGGTTGCGTTTATTTACGCTGTTAGCGGCGCTTTGAGATTGGCACGTTTTAATGTACAGATTGGAACAGTTGATAAGGCTTATTTTCAGGGTTTGGCATCGCCAGCTGCTGCTGCTGTTGTTTGTTCCTTTGTCTGGGTTGCCGTTGATCATGAATTCACCGGTGAGTCGTTGAGGTTTGTCAGTCTGGCTGTGACACTTTGTGCCGGTTTGCTGATGGTTTCCAGGTTTCGCTATTATTCGTTTAAAACACTTCCTTTTAAAGAATCAGTCCCATTTGTTTGGATTTTAGTTTTGGTGTTGATTTTTGTATTACTGGCTTTAGCGCCGGCAAAAGTTTTATTTGTGGTATTTGGTCTTTATGCTTTGTCAGGACCAGTTATGACTTTATATGGATTGAGAAAAAAACGTAGCAAAAAATAATGAGCACCGATATTCTTCTGCAAAATCCCAGTGAAGAGTCAGCCGGAACGCTGAACCAGCTCAAACTTCTAGCGGATTTATCTCAGGCTTTTGTGGAGTCACTCAACATGGATGAAACGCTGAATATTGCTGTTGAGAAAATTTCTGATTACATGGATGCTGAGGCAGCTTCGGTTTTCCTTTACAACAAAGATAATAAAAAACTCGTCTGTCGTGCAAGTTTTGGACCGGTTGATATTAAAGGCATTGATGTCGATGTTCATGAAAGTATTGTTGGCAAAGCATTGAGCTCCGGGCAATGTCAACTCATCAAGGATGCCAAACAAGATGCGATGTATAATTGCAATGTCGATCAGTTAACAGGTTTTGAGACCAAATCGGTATTATGCACACCGTTAATTGTTGCCGGAAACAGTATCGGTGTTCTACAAGTTTTAAACAAGCAAACCGAAGTTTATTTTGATGAACGAGATCAGGATATTCTCAGATTATTGGCATCGCCGATTGCATTATCGATAAACAATGCCAGATTGACTTTAAGTTTAGTTGAACAGAATCGTCTGTTAAAAGAAATCACTTTAGCTCGTCGATTGCAACGCTCACTTTTACCGGCTCGGAAGAAACCACCTTTCCCGATTGTTGGCACGAATGTTCCGGCTTTTGAAGTGTCCGGGGACTTTTATGATTATTTTTCTCTTGGTGATGATTGTGTCGGATTTGTTGTTGGTGACGTTTCCGGAAAAGGTTTGGATGCATCAATGCTAATGGTTCGGGCCAGTAGCTTGTTGCGCTGGATTGGCAAAGACAGGCTTTCTCCGTCCAAATGGTTGCGAAAAGCCAACCGAGAATTGTGCGAGAATGCATCAAGAGGAATGTTTGTCTGTGCCGCTGCCGGATATTTTTATCCAAAAGAAGATAAGGTGGTTTGGTCAAATGCAGGGTTACCACCGGCGATTCATAAGTGTTCAGAAACAGGAATTCATACATGGAAAGCAGAGGCGCCACCTTTGGGGATTGATGCGGATATGGAGTTTCCGGAACAACAAACCATATTAGGAAAAGGAGGCTTGTACTTTCTCACGGATGGTCTAACCGATGCTAGGCTTGAGAATAATCAACAACTCGGAATAGATGGGTTAATTGATTACATCAGCACGATTCAGGCCGACTCTGCCGAAGTCAGGGTCGGTAAAATCATTACCTTCGTTCGCAGACAACAACTGCTTGATGATGCAACGCTATTACTGATTGAAAAAAGGGATCATTTGCAGGAAAAATTCATTGACTCTATCAGTTTTGAAGCTGATCCGGCGAATTTAAAAATGGTTAGATCCAAAGTATCTGAAATCGTAGTTAACCTCGGTTTTAGCAAAGTAACCGAACAACAGTTGGTCCTTTGTATTGATGAAGCAGTCACCAATGTTTACCGACATGCCTACAACAATGACTGTCAGGGAAAAGTGGATTTATCATTCAAACTTCAAAATAACACTCTGGTTTTCTATCTCAGAGACTATGCATCGTTGGTTTATGATAATTCAGTCAAGCCTCGTGACTTAACTCAAACTCGCCCCGGAGGACTGGGAATAAACATTATTGACAGCGTTATGGACTCTTGGGAGTTTGCCACTCCAAAAGATGGGTACGGAAACTTGTTGATAATGAAAAAAGAACTGGATTACTGTTGCTCTTGAGTTTCTGAGATAAAAACTTCCCGTTCTAATAATTTTACGAATCATCATAGATTGAATTCAAAAATATATCAAGGTATTAAATTCCTATAAAAGCATAAAAAACCAATAAAAAGTATTTATAAATTCAAAAAATTCTTGCCATTTTAAACACTTAACTGAATAATTCGCGAACTTTTTTTCACCGTAAAAAGGTGATTTCTATTTTTGGGGGAAACCCAGGAGGAATGCGGAAGAAAGATATATAATCTTCCGGCTTGTTTTTTTCATAGTAGCTTCTTTGTTGCTATGACGTTTTTTGGAGTAGAATACCATGTCAAAAAACAGAATCATCAATACAGTTCATGCTGTAGAAGAGTCTAAATCAAATCATTTTTTTAAAGAAAGTGCGGCTAAAACCTGGCCTCACCATCATCAAGTCATTGATGACAAACGTCTCGATCATTTTATCAAACGGAATGGCAAAGTTTATGCCGGCACACATATCATCGTTGATTTGTGGGGAGCCAGTCGTCTTGATGAATTGGAGCATATGGAAAACGCTATGAGAGAAGCGGTGGAACTTTCTAAAGCAACACTTTTACATATCCATCTTCATCATTTTTCTCCAAACGGAGGAATTTCGGGTGTTGCAGTTCTGGCAGAATCACATATCAGTGTGCACACATGGCCGGAAACGAATTACGCAGCATTTGATGTATTTATGTGTGGTGATGCTGAGCCGGAGCAGGCTGTGTTTGTTTTTAACAAATACTTTCAGCCTGAAAAATTCAACGTCAGAAATATCAGACGCGGAGAGGTTCAATGAACCAGCCCAAATACTTGGAAACATTATATCCAAGTTGGGGACAACAATTTGTGATGAATGAGGTTCTGTTTGAATATCAGACAGAACATCAGCATTTGGTGATTTTTAAGAATCAGCAATGGGGAACAGTTATGGCTCTTGACGGAGTCATACAAACCACTGAAAAAGATGAATTTATTTATCACGAAACGATGACACATGTTCCAATGCTATCTCATCCAAATCCACAAAAGGTACTTATCATAGGCGGTGGTGACGGCGGAATTCTTCGTGAAGTTCTTAAACATAACTCTGTAGAACGAGTGGTTCAAGTTGAGATTGACTCGGCTGTGATTGATATGTGTAAGAAATACTTTCCGAATCATTCTCAAGGAGCTTATGATAATCCCAAAGTGGAGATTATCATTGATGACGGCTTGAATTTTGTTGCCAATTGTTCAGAGAAATTTGATGTGATTATCTCAGATTCCACAGATCCGATTGGACCAGGTGAATCTCTGTTTACCTCTGATTTTTACGATGGAGTTAGAAACTGTTTAAATCATGAAGGTGTTTTTGTGGCGCAAAATGGTGTGTCTTTCATGCAATTGGATGAGGTGAAAACAACCAAAAAAAGATTAGGAAGTTATTTCGATGAAGTGACTTTTTATTCGGCATCCATTCCAACTTATGTTGGTGGAATTATGACATTTGCATGGGCAACAAATAACTCAGATCTGAGAAAAATTACCTTGCAGGAAATTGAAAGCCGATTTGAGAGATCAGAATTGAATTGCAAATATTACAATCCTTCAATTCATTTTGGAAGTTTTGCGTTACCACAATATATTCATCGGGCTTTGGAGGTGAAATCATGACAATCGAACTCCAATTTGCAACTCAAGAAAAAATTTCAACAGTTTTCTCTGGTGATGATGAAAAACAGCAATTATTGGGTTTGGCAAAAACTCACGGGACACCCTTGTTTGTTATTCGTGAAAATAAACTGATTAAACAGTATCAAGCGATTAAAAAAGCCCTACCAAATGTAACAATGCATTATGCTATCAAGGCATTGGCAGATAAAAATGTATTGAAAAGTCTGAATTCTCAAGGTTGTAGTTTTGATATTGCGACCAATGGAGAAATTGAGCTGTTGAAAGAATGTGACATTAAGGCGAATAAGTGCATTCATACTCATCCAATAAAAAAACACGAAGATATACAAGGGGCTTTAGATTACGGTTGCAATATTTTTGTCGTTGATAATATGATTGAGTTGGAAAAATTTTCAGCTTATAAGGATGTGGCAGAAATTATTATCAGAATCAAATTCAGCAATCATTCTGCAGTCGTTGACTTGGGTAAGAAGTTTGGTTGTGAAATCCATGACTTAGAATTGATGATTGAAAAAGCCAATGAACTTGGTATAAAGGTTGTTGGTTTGTCTTTTCATATTGGTTCGCAAACTGTTTTTCCTACTGCACATGGAGAGGCAGTGAAACACAGTATTCAATTATTGAAAAAATTTAATCAAGTCGACTGGAAAATACTGGATATCGGTGGTGGTTTCCCCATAGAATACGACTCTTCGGTACTGGATATATATTCTTACTGTGAACCTGTCAGAGAAGCTCTGAAATTAGTTCCAAAGAATATCAGAGTTATTGCTGAACCGGGAAGATATTTGGTTGGTCCGATTGCTCAACATGTTATTTCAATTGTGGGCAAATCGAAAAGAGATGACAAGGTTTGGTATTATGCTGATGATGGTTTGTATGGTGCATTTAGCGGACAGTTGTTTGATCATGCAAAGTATCCATTGACAGTACTGAATGATAACTATGATAACGATGTTCATTATCCCAGTGTGGTTGCAGGACCAACATGCGATAGTATTGATGTTATAGATGAAGAAATAATGTTACCGGATTTGCAAGTTGGGGATTTATTACTGGCTGAACAAATTGGTGCATATTCGGTGGCTTCTTCTACAGAGTTCAATCTTTGTAAAAGACCAAAAACGGTTTTTATTGAAAAATAAAAACATTTTTCTTTCTTGATTTCTTTGGGAGGATGCATGAAGGAAGAAAATTTAATTGTATTTCAGTGTGCTTGTTGTGATTTCAAATTCAAAAAAACACTGGAATGGCTGGAAAATAAAGAGAGTCTTCGTTGTTCCTGTGGGGAGCAGCTGGATATTGATGAATTATTGTTCGAAATTTATACCAGCCCCGACGAAAAAAAATATATTATTTACCAGAAGTAATTTATCAAACGTTAAACGGCACGGTTGTTTATGACTGTGCCGTTTAACGTAGTATTATCAATTTCTAAGTTTCTTTATATTCGAATCAGACTTTATTTGAAAGGTTGAATTATTTGCCCTTGGCAAAAAATTCAGTTAATCTATT